>JALNVO010000035.1 GCA_023231365.1 Fibrobacteraceae bacterium
AACGGGCAGAACCGCGCTTCGCTGCGTGAGGGGGCGTTACACGGATGTGCCGGGACGCTTGCGGCCCGGGGAGCCCGCCGCGGCAAGATTCGATCGGCAGAGAAGCGGGTACGATCCTCGCGGCGGCGAGTAGCACCCGACCGGACGTAAGGACGGGCACGCCCGATAAACTAAAATTACACATAAATTAATAAACGAAAGCGGTACCGAAGCGAAAGTTTCTGGAAGCAGTTGCGAGAGCGCCCGATTCAGGAACAGGCTGGATCTTCGCAATACGAGGAGATCGTCTTCTGGAAATGCGGCGCATCCAACCCCCGGAATTCATTCCAGGCGAGGACGACTCTCGGGCATCCGGTGACGACGAGCATGAGGGCGTCTATGAAATACCCTTTATGACGCACTAGGATCGAGAGGAATGGGATTCTGAAATGGATTTTCAGTGCGTTCTTTCATTTGTCTGCAACCGTTTCCGATATTCCCTCGGCGGGCATCCGGCGATCTTGCGGAATGCGCGGCTGAAATAGTTGTTGTCCGAAAAACCTACGGAATAACCTATTTCCGCGATGCTGTTTTCCGTTTCGAGAATCAGTTCCTTCGCCTTCTGAATCCGGAGCTGCATCAGGTATTCGCGAGTGGAACAGCCTGTAATTTTTTTAAAACTGCGACAGAAATGGCTTTCGCTCTGACAGGCGATATCCGCCAACGTTTTCAGGGAAATTTCCTCTGTACTGTTCTTTTCAATATATTCGAGAACCTTCCCCATGCGAAACCACCGATCCTGCTGTTTTCTGGATTCTCCCGGCCCCAACCTCTGATCCACATGATGACGGATCAGATGCGAAAGAAGCCCGAGCACATGAGCGCGAATGGCAATTTCCCAGCCTAGGCGGCGAGTTTCATACTCTTCGAGAATATGGCATATTGTCCGATCCAGAATCTCATCATTCCGAATGCAATTTACAAAGACATAGTGAAGATCCACCACCGGCTCGAGAAAACGGCCCTGAAGAAATCGGGGACTGATTTTCAGGATGATGAAATCCAGACCGGAATTTTCATTCTGTAAGGAATCAATTTTGTCCATATAATGCACTTCGCCCGAATTGATAAAAGCGACATCTCCCGCCTGAAGGGGAACCGCCCCCTGATGACAGTGCATGACTGCCGTCCCTTTTATGAAGAGGATGAGCTGCAGATGATCATGCCAGTGCTTTTCAAAAACGGGCCCGGAACGGATATTGCGACGCTCGGCGATATGGATGCCCAGGTTGGGATCCGGCAGGGTATCGTATTTGAGAAGCTCCGCTTTATTCTGCGCCATCAGTAAAAAGATAACGTTTTTATCAAACAAAAGCAATCCAGTGCTATAATTTTGCAAAAGGAGTCCTGATTTCCTTTCGGATATCCTCCTATTTTTTAAAGCATGGAAAACACAAACAAAAATTCCGTCACTCAAATTTTCGCACTCGCTTTCGCGCACCTCGTCAACGACTGGTACGGGAACCTTCTCGCCACAGTGCTCCCGCTGCTCGTACTTGCAGGGATTTCCGTTTCCAAAAGCGCTTTTCTCATTTCCATATTCACCCTGACGAGTTCCGTAATGCAGCCGATTTTCGGATTTCTGGTAGACCGTTACAATCAGAAGTGGCTTGTTTACGTGGGAACGGTCTGGATGGCCGTGCAGCTTTCCCTGATCGGCCTCGTTCAAGACAATTACACCCTCCTTATGCTTATCGCCGCTCTTTCGGGCCTAGGTACTGCGGCATTCCATCCGCAGGCTTCCTTCATGGTCGGTAAACTGGGCGGTTCCCGCAAAGCCTTCTGGATGGGATTTTTCATCTCCATGGGAAACGTCGGCATGGCTCTTACGCCTCTGCTCGTCATCCCCTACTTGAATCATTTCGGATTGGAAAAAAGTCCTTTCCTTGCGATCCCCGGTATCATCGCCGCGATTTTCGTTCTCTTAAGTATTCCGCGCAATGCCGAAACGAAGAAAATCGACGCTAAAGCTTCCCTGCGCGATCTCCGCACGTCCCTCATTCCGCTGCTCAAGATTCTTTCCGTCGTCTCCCTCCGCTCCTGGGCTTATTTCAGCCTTATCGCATTTCTCCCCTTGTTTTATCAAGCGCAGGGCATTCCCCTTTCCTCATCCAGCCGCCTCGTATTCCTCATGCTTTTCACCGGCGCCCTGGGTGGACTTTTCGGCGGGTACATCTGGGATAAGATCCGCGGGAAAACAAAGATCAACTGGCTTCTCGTTCTCTCCCTTGTCATTTCTTCGCCTTTGTTCTTCATTTATCTGCACATGCCTTTCGGAATTCTATCTCTCGTCGTACTCGGCATCGCGGGCGCATTCCTCCTCGCCACCTTCAGCGTTACGGTCATCATGGCTCAGGAAGCCGCCGGTAAGAGCGCGGCACTCGCATCGGGGCTCATGCTCGGACTCGGCGTAGGAATCGGAGGATTGGGTGTGAGCATTACCGGGCTCGGCGTGGAACACTTCGGCATCGCCCCCACTCTGAAAATACTCGTGTGTCTTCCGCTTCTTGCAGGACTCCTCGCGACGACTCTGCGGAGTCCGCAGCGGGCAAAGAATGGCTAAAACACACGACGATAACAGCCGCTATTGCCGTTCGGCTTTCCGCTTCAGAGTGTCGAGCCATACGCGGCGAATGATGGCGCTCCCGGGGTATATAATCCGCCAGTAATGCGCGAAAACGCGATTATCCCGCGGAACGATGCCCTGAACCCGGGTTTCCGTTGTCAGAAGCGTTTCGTTGTCATTCACTCGGATCAATCGGAAATTGACGGCCACTTTCACATAACCGGGATTCTCGAACGCCATGAATTCATCCAGCGAACGGATTTTTGGCGGAGCGGGCAGCTTGCGATCGCTTTTAAGCACGGAAGCCTTGAGAATCATCAGCGTGACAAGTTCATCCGGAGAGACTTCGAAGAAATCGAAATCCGGCGTAGAAAAGGTTCCCGGCACCGCGTCATTATTCGAGGCGCGGTCGCTCATGTCCACATCATCATCGGCGATCCCCCGGATTTTCATCAGCAGATGCGCTATAGGGATGTCGTTCACTCCGGTTGTCTGTAAGACCTGCTTCACCTTTTCCCGCGAGGCGTTTACCCGGACTTCATGAAACTCGTCGAAGGCAGAGTCCCGGAGCAGCGTGTCGATTTTGAGATTCGCCGTCGATGATTTTATCCTTACCCTCCAAAGGAGGGAAATCAGGGAGATCAATGCGCCTCCGGCGATGACTCCCCCCGCAATGATGCGATTGAAAACGAACAGGAATTCCAGGGGATGAATCAGGGAAACGATTCCGACGCCCATGAGAATGCAGCCGATCCAGAAGAAATAGGATGGAGCGTAAAAGCGGGCATAATGCATCAGACGGAACATGACGATTAGTGCCACGGCGATGCAAATGATTCCCGGAAGAAAAAATGGAATGTTCATCGGGTCCCCTTATCTATCTAAATGGTATTTTTCCGCAACTCTCCGCCGTTCTTCTCCGGAGAGAGAGTTGAAATAGGCCTTCCAACCCGGACAGAAGCGGATGTGCCACCGCCACAGCCTGCCGAGAATCGACTTGGGATTTTTATCGTAACGCGCCCGCATGGAACAGGATTCACAGTGATTCTTACTCATAATACTTGGAATATAGATTTTTCATAGTGCATCTTTTATTGAAGATAACCGCGCGGAAACCCGTAGAAGAGTGTTCAAAAGCGGGGAATCCCTGAAAAAAGATGTACCGAAACGCTGCGTAGAGCTCAAGATCACTCCGTCCGCGTGAAACTTCCCATTGATCCAGATCCAATAGAAGGGGACTCAAGAGTAAAAGACTTGATCAAGGAACCTTTGTCATTCGCTACTTCATCGGAAATTTTAAGATAATACAGAGACATCAAAGATGCAGTAGAAAATAGTCCCGGAGAAACAACTTCCCTATTGGATACGGAATCCGAATTGACTTCAACGCCATTGATTTTTATGGACTTCAATTTGAGATGTTTTTTTATGTGAATTTCTTCACGCCAGGGATTATCCCTACAGCCGGAATCCCACCGCAACGAATCCCCGAAAGAGAATGCCAGCGCGAAAAATACAAGAATCGGTACAAGTTTCATTCTTCTATCTCCGAAACGTATGTGCTGTCTTCAATGACTTCATATTCGAGCTCGATGACGGAATCGCCCTCCGTAATCGTCAATTTCGCCGTACTATCTTCGCTAGCAATAAAATTCCATGTAGTACTCGAATCTGCCCGCGATGCATAAGATCCGGGAAAGGCCGCAGAAGTCCGATCCTTTGTGGAGGTCGGCTCATCGTTACAAAGCGAACAGCCTCCGATGAAGAGACTTAAAGCGATAAGTGATATAAATCGGTACATCAAAGGCTCCTCTTCAACATGACCTAAATATAATTTCTCTGTCAACAAACAGTCGCTCGCTTATACAAAGCTTCCATTGAAAAATAAGCGCAAAAAAAGATTTTTTAAAAGCGCCCGGCATGTTTTCCAAGCGGAACATTTTTCCAAAATGTTTGTAGTTTTAGACACATCTATGAAAGCAAAAAACATCGCCGTTATCGGCTCTGGCATTACGGGCCTTTCCGCAGCCTTTTATCTCAAAAGAAGCGGGCATTCCGTCAAAGTCTTCGACAAAAATTCACACACAGGCGGAGTCATTCAAAGCATCCAGAAGAACGGTTTCACTTACGAAACGGGCCCGAGCACAGGCGTCATCAGCAAGCCGGAAGTTACCGAACTCTTTGAAGACTTAGGCAAGCAAGATCTTTTAGAGACGGCACCGAGTCTCGCCGGGAACCGATATATATGGAAGAATGGAAAATTACATGTAATTCCATCCGGTCCTATCGGCGGGCTCAAAACACCTCTTTTCAGCTGGAAAGATAAATTTGGCATACTACTTGAACCCTTCCGCCCCAAGGGAACGGACCCGGAAGAAAACCTTTCGAGCTTTGTCCGCCGCCGCCTCGGAGATTCCATCTTGGATTACACTGTCGATCCATTCATTTCGGGAGTCTACGCCGGAAGTCCGGACGTGACCATTCCAAAATATGCACTGCCCAAGCTCTACAATCTGGAACAGAACTATGGAAGCCTCATCCGGGGATCAATCCATAAGATGAAGGAACCCAAATCCGAACGGGACAAGAAAGCGACAAAGAAGACTTTCTCCGCAAAAGGAGGGCTTTCTACCCTTGTGGAGGCGTTGGCAAAAGCCATCGGTGCGGAGAACTTTGTATTGAATGCGAATTTATATGTAAAGCCAGAGAACGGGTCATACAAAGTTGTTGACAACGGAAATGAATACGGGCCTTTCGATTCGGTAGTTCTCACCTCGGGTGCAAGCCACGTCTTTGACATTCTCCCCTTCGCCAAAGGCAAGGGCTTCGACAGCGCTTCCGAAGTTCTCTATGCAAAAGTGGCAGAAGTGGCGGTTGGATTCAACAAGTGGGAAGGATTTCCTCTCGATGGTTTCGGAGCGCTCATTCCCTCCAAGGAGCACAAAAAGATCCTCGGCGTACTCTTCATGTCGTCGCTGTTCCAAGGCCGGGCTCCCGAGGGTGGAGCGATGCTCGCAACATTCCTCGGCGGACTTCGGCATCCAGAATACGTTGACTTACCCGACGAAGCCATCAAAGAAATGGTTTCTAAAGAAGTAAAAGAAGTTTTAAGCATTCCCCATTTTACACCGGACTTGTTCGAAATTTCCCGCCACGAAGAAGCCATTCCCCAATACGACCTCTCTACCCCTAAACGCATTTCCGCATACGCCGGCATCGAAAAGGCGTTTCCAGGAATTCTGATGGGCGGAAACGGCATCGGTGGCATCGGAATGGCGGATCGCATCAAACAAGGGCGCGATCTCGCTGAACGTTTGGCTTAATTTTTGTATATTTGGCCTGTCAACACACCTGCCCAGGTGGTGGAATGGTAGACACTGGGGACTTAAAATCCCTTGGCCGCAAGGTCGTGCGGGTTCAAGTCCCGCCCCGGGCATTATTTTATAAATTATCACTATGATCGAATTCTATCCAGACTCCATCTACTACCCCCGCGAAGCGGTAGAAGAGAAGTACAAAAAAGGCGAACTCGCTACTGCCGAGAAACGTTTGATTGGCTTTGCCGAACGTCATAAGAATCGCATTTGGGTCATTTCCCGTGAAGACAGTGAAACTCCCTCAGATGAAGTTCTCCTAGACAACCTCCGTGCCTATTTGCTCGTCCGCGGTTCCTTGCAACCTGCAGCAGAAATGGGCGAGCTCATTAAAGAGATCAACAAGGAAGTCTGGTACCGGAACGAGAAGCAGACGGAAAAGCCAGAAGATGTAGCCATCAACTGGGAAGCCCAGTATGCAAAGAAATGGCGCGAAGCCCGTATGTTTGAGGCTTTCTTCCTCATCGACCGGATTAAAGTGAAACTAATCGAAATCCTCCGCGCTTAATCCACGGATTTAACGAGAAGCTGGATGCTCCGCCGTCCATTATAAACATTCCAGAGGGGCTCAAACGAAAACGAGATCTGCTTATGCAGATCGTTTTCTATGCGCTTTTTGAGCTTAGGCATTCCAAAGGCTATCGCCGCAAAAGGGTGCCCGCCATTTTGGCATACTTCCAACTGAAGATGACCGCCGTGAAGTTCGCGGAGCTTTTTCACTTTGACATCCGTTGCGTGAAGCACCGGGTAAGGATATTTGCCGCCGAAAGGTTCAAGCATCTGGAGCGCATTCATAAACGGTTCATCCACTTCATTGAGCGCCGCCGGCAAATAATCCTCTTCGCTCTTTTCTCCAGTGGTGGAACATTCGTAGTTCTGTTCTTCGGCAAGCTTTTGCAAACGTTCGCGGAGAATTCCGATATCCGATTCTTTCAAGCTGAACCCCGCCGCATTAGCATGCCCTCCCCACCGCAAAAAGAGATCGCGGCATTCAAAGAGGGCCTTGTGCCAATTAAAACCGGGAACAGCCCGCGCCGAAGCTTGGGCAATTCCATTTTCAATTGTGAGCACGGCAGCAGGCCGGTTGAAAATTTGAGCGAGTTTGGCAGAAACAATTCCTATTACTCCGGAATGCCAAGAATAACCTTCAACGACAAGAACCCGCGGAAGTTCCGAGCCATAGCGCTTCTTGACGAGTTCGATTGCCGCATCCGATATATCCGCTTCTTTTTTTTTGCGGAGGTCATTGTATTTATAAAGCTGACTCAAAAGTTCCGGGGCCTTGGCCGCGTTATCGCACAAAAGAAGATCCAAGGCTGCATCCGGCTTGTCCATCCGTCCGGGAGCATTCATTAAAGGAGCGATTCGGAAAAGTACGTCCTGACCACCCACATGATCTGAATTTTCAAGCTGGCGGCGGCAAAGCTCGCGTATACCTGGCCAGCGGCTATTCTTTAGCATTGAAAGCCCGGTCCGCGTCATATAGCGGTTTTCCGGCGTCATTTCTACAAGGTCGGCCAGAGTTCCCAATGCAACTAGATCCAGATATTTTTCGGCACTGCCCTTTCCCTCTTTGGCAAAAAGGGTAGATATTAGTTTGTACGAAACGCCCGCTCCACAAAGGGACTTGTTGGGGTAGCGGCAGGCATTCTGGCAAGGATCGAGAAGTACGTCCGAAGGAGGAAGCCCATCACCGGACGGCTGATGATGATCCACTACCATCACATGCATCCCCTTTTCGTTGGCATAGGCGATTTCATTATTGGAAGTAATGCCCGTATCCACCGTCAAAAGATGTGTCACTCCCTCGGAAACCATCAAATTCACCATTTCGAGAGAAAGACCGTAGCCGGCCCCTGTGCCGGAGCGACAGGGCAAATGCCAAGAAGCGTTGATGCCGAGTTCCCCGAGACCGCGCTTGAGAAGGGCGGTCGCCGTCATTCCATCCATATCGTAATCACCAAAAATACAGAGCTTCGCTTTGGAGTCCCGGGCTTTCTCTATCCATTCCAGAGCTTCGCGCATTCCACACATCGGGCAAAGGGAATCCAGAGGATCCAACTGATGGGAGGCATCGCAATGAATGAGCGCATAAGCGGAAGTGACGGACGTACAGCCGCGCTTTACAAGAATCCGCGCAATCAAATGCGGAACTTTGAGCTCGGACGCAAGCATATCGGCAATGAGTTCGCCGTTCATACTTTATAGCCTTCAAAGAGTTCTATCGAAAGAGCTTGAAGGGCAACTATTGGAGAATTCTTTCTCGCTATGATTTTTTCAGAAGTCGCTTGAATTGAAAGCAGCGCCTTTTCTAGAGCTGTCACGCCAAAACGCGATAGATTCAACTTTTCCAGAGTTTCTCTCCGGTCGGGAAGGCGCGGAAGTCTCTCCGCCATTATACAAAGCGCATCCGAAACAAGAAAGGCGACAAAATCGAGGAGAATGGAAGCATCATCCGGATCTTTAAGGGACGAAGCATCCAAATCAAAGAACAAGTCCGAATAATTGCCTTCTACACTATCCCTTAAAAAGTCAAAGGCTAGCGATTCATTGGCTTCCAAATTTTCACCATAATACATCGCCATTCCCGGAGAACCCAAGGACATTCCTAACGCATCTCGCGAAATACTTTCGCCCGTCGTATTCAGCACGATCTGTTTTACCTCTGTCTCAGAAAGCGGCGGAAGCCTTAGGGAAAGGCAACGGCTGCGAATGGTCTGCAATAAGCGCCCAGCAACAGATGATGTGAGAATAAAGTAAGTATTCGGAGGGACTTCTTCAAGCGTTTTCAAAAGGGCATTTGCCGCAGCATCGTTCATTCGGTCCGCTTCGGCGATGATGACACAGCGGGTGCCCTCGCTCGCCGTAGAAAATTGCGAATTGGCAGAACGGATCTGCTCAACAGAAATTTGCGCAATACTTGAAAGATACGTAACAGAGTATGGATTCTTGATAATCGCATCCACATACGAAGCCGTGTAATCTTCAACCGTTTTTGCTGTAGAAGGCCCCCCATCCGCAGCAGATTTCGCACTTGCTTCTTTTGTCTCTAATGGTATTACCCACTGCCGCACATTGCCGGAATCCACAGCCATTTTGCAGCCAAAACATTTTCCGCACGGACGGCGTTCTTTATCTTTGCAACAAAGAGCCCGCACAAGTTCGAGGGCCAAAGCTTTCTTGCCAATGCCGCGCTCACCTTCAATCAAAACGGATTGAGGAAAACGGTTTTCATTCAGAGCCCTTACAAGCAAGGATCTTGCACCCTTTTGCGATTCCGGACCTTTTAAGTCAAACTCGATCATTTTGTCCTTAGCCACTGCAGAGGATCGATTGTCTTCGTTCCTTCGCTAACTTGGAAATACAATTTAATTCCATTCAAGGAGGCTATGTCGCCCACTGTTCCAATTTCTTCGCAATTCCGGACCTTGGCCCCTTCTTTAACGCGAATTGAGCTCAAATGCCCATATACGGAATAAATGCCACCTTCATGTTCAATAATCACCGAAGGGCCTCGTCCATCAATTTCAGTAACCATCACAACCTCGCCTGCAGCAGCAGCCTTAATAGGATCGCCCTGCTTGCCCCGGATTTCAACGCCCAAGTTGCGCGTCATAATATGCAGCACGGGATGTTCCTGCATTCCATAATTGCTGATGACCTGTCCCTGAAGCGGCATGCACTTGGGCCCGATGGGCTTGGGAACACTTACCACTACAGGAGAAGCTTGTTTAGAAGACTTGGAAGTCCCTTTCTTTTTTGCCTCTTCCTCTGCCTTGCGCTTAGCTTCCGCCATTTCCCTCGCCCGTTTTTCTTCCAATTTGCGGATAAGGGAGAGCATTGTCTTCTGGTTCTGTTCAATTTCCTTGATCGCTTTTTGCTGCAAGTTCTTGTTCTTTTGTACAGTAGAAAGCACCGTTCCTTGCGTAGAAATCTGATTTTGCAGTCCTTTTTCTTCAGCAGCTTTTTTTGTCTGCAAAGATTGCAGTTCATCCAAGCGGGAAGCGGCTTCCCGCTTTTTCAATGCCCGCGTCCGCAAAAGCCACGAGAGCTTTTCCACTTTAGCCTTATCGTCCGTAAGAAGTCTGTTTACGTAATAAATCTGGCGCTCTGGAGAACCTTCACCCGTGAGAATCGCATAGGCCTCTTCCAATGGTCCCGCATCTCCGTGGATGTATAATTCCCGAATGCGGAGACGCATAGCAAAATTTCGCTTGTCAATTTCCGCATCAAGGGAATCGAGCTCGCATTCAATGCTTTCAAGAGACGTTTTTACAGTGGATTCATTTTTTTCGAGAAGAGCCACATACTCCTTGGTACGGGTCAAATTTTCATCGAGAATAGCTATGGTATTGAGAACTCCCTTTTCTTCAGATTCAAGGAGCTTCACCTGTTTGCGCTGCCGGGCCAAACTCGCTTCTATCGCCTTCAGCTCGGCCCGTTGCTTTGCGAGCTCCTTCTCCGTCGCCTGAGCAGAAAAGGCAAATGAAGCCGCGAAAACGGAAAGCAAAAGAGCAGAGCGGAAAAAGTGTAAAATCATTTTGCGCCGAGGCTCAGTCTTCAAAATTTTCACGGTGCAAAAAGCCGCGGACAGAGCGGTAACTCGAATAAGCCGAAATTAGAGTAACCAGAGCCACAACAAAACAAAGAACCGCTCCGTAACCATCGAGGTAATAAGCAACCACCGGCACATTTTCAACAAATGAACTTGCTGCAAATCCAAGGAGAAGCGCGGCAAAGCCACTCGCAAGAATGCCCTGCATCACGCCTTCCAGCACAAAGGGGAGCTCAATGAACATAGCCGAACCTCCGGCATACTTCATATTTTCCACTAGTAGTTTGCGGGAAAACAGCGAGAGCCTCACTGCATTGCCGATAATGAGAAAGAGCGTTACAAAAATGAGAATCGTCGCCGCAATCGGCCAAAAAATGAACGAAAATTTCCATTCCGATATTTTATCCACAAAAGTAGTCGGGGATTCCACCGCATCGAATGCCGGACTTCGGGAAAGAGAGAGGACGACTTCATGAAGAATGTCCGGAGTGCGGTACCGCGGCGCGAGCGTCAGGACGAACGATGCCGGAAGCGGATTTCCCGTGACAAGGGAAAGCATATCATCCGAATAGCGTTTCTTGAATTCAGCCATCGCGGAATCCGGACTTTTATAGGCAACAGAATCCAGCTGCTTAATTAAAAAAAGCTCCGATTGTATTTTCTCCAAGGAATCCGGGGTAACCGGATTCTTAAGAAAGACCTCAATGGAATAAAGCCTCTTTTCCACAGACGAAAGATGGTAAGCCGAAAGCAGGAATGCCCCCGAAAGCCCCAGAAGAAGTGCGCAGAGAAATATCGTCACAAAAGAAGGAAATACGACGGTCTTATGTTCCTTCCATCCACGGAAAGATTCCGAAATTAAATAGTTCATTTCACTTAACACGGAAACGAATATAACTTTTTCAGGGAACCTCCATAAATCCGTTTTCGAAAGAAGTGTCCTCACCCCAAATATAGGCTTCATTGAAGCTGTTTTTTTCTAACCGGGAATAATTTTTAGAGCCCCTTGTAACTATTTTTAAATCGATGAAACATATCGGTCTCAAAATCATCGCCTGTATTTTCGGCATTGCTCTCTGGTTCTACGTCGTTTCGGCGAGAACTACGGAAATCGATATGGAAGTTCCCCTTGTTTTTGCCCGTCTTCCAGAAACGCTCGCCATTGCTTCGCGCCCAGCTTCCAACATTTCCATTACCATCAAAGGAAGCGCTATCGACTTGATCCGCCTCAAAGCGGCAAGGAATGGTGCGGCAAAGATAGTCGTCGACTTACATGGAATGACGCTCGGCACGCAGCGATTTTTGCTTTCTGAAGAAAATTTTGTCGCCCCCGATTTTCCGAGAGTGCATTACGTCTCCTCCGACCGGGTTGCCGCTCTCGAAATCGAACTTGATACCCGCATCAAACGCACTGTTCCTGTCCATTTGAAGAATACTTTTGAAGCCAAGGACGGATTCACGATCATCGGGACACCAATCCTTGAACCGGATACGATCACAATCGCCGGAGCGAGATCCGCCCTTACCCGAATTTTTGAAATTACTACCAGTGATGATCGCTACAAAGAATTGAGCAACGACCAAGCTTACGAATTTCCCTTGGATTTTTCAAAGCTTCCTCCTTATGTGTATCCAAGCGACAGCACCGTCAAAGTCAAAATTTCCGTACAACCTCTGGTGCGCACCTCATTCCAAGGAATTCCCGTGCAACTCATCGGCCAATACGACCACAGCAAATACAGCCTCAAACCCGCTACGGCAACTGTCGAAGTATCCGGCGGTCGTGGAGCTCTCTCCCAAATCCGCCAAACGGACATTCAACTTTTTGTAGAATTCAACCGGTTCGCGATCGAAGATGCCGATAGTCTTGCTCCTACCGTGCGCATATTGGGTTCAGTTAAGGGTTTCCAAGTACACCCGGAAAAATTCTATCTCAAGAAAGAGAACGTTTCCGACAGCTTATCCGTTGAGGAGACAAAATAATGATCTGGCTCGGCATTGAATCCAGCTGCGACGAAACAGCGTGTGCCGTACTTCGCGACGATCCCTTGGAAATTTTATCCAATCCGCTTTACAGCCAGATCAAGGAACATGCCGTATATGGCGGCGTTGTTCCTGAAGTCGCCGCCCGCGCGCACTTGGAAAAGATTACGGCAATTACCGAAGAGGCCATTAGAGAAGCTAAAATTTCCATTTCGGATATAGATGCTATCGCCTTCACAAGAGGTCCGGGTCTAATGGGGCCGCTCCTCGTGGGCGCAAGCTTTGCCCGCGGTCTCTCTCGCGATCTGAGTATTCCCGCATACGGGATCAATCACCTGGAAGGGCATTTGTCCGCAGCCTGGCTTACCGAGCCCGATTTGGAACCGCCATATCTCACTCTCACGGTCTCCGGCGGGCATACGGAATTAGTCTTGGAAGAGCCTGGATTCAAGTACACTCTGCTCGGCCGCACCCGCGACGATGCCGCAGGAGAAGCCTTCGACAAAAGCGGAATTCTCCTCGGGCTTAAGTACCCTGCAGGTTCTACAATAGGACGCCTCGCCAAAGGCAAAAACCGCAAATTTTATCACTTTCCCCGCGCACTTAAAAATGAGGACAACGGCGAATTTTCCTTCAGCGGGCTCAAAACCGCCGTGCGCAGATATACTGAAGTAAACAGCAAGGAATACATACAAGCAAACCTTGGCGATATTACGGCATCGCTCGAAGACGCCATCATTGATATGCTCGTTTCCAAAACAGTGTGGGCACTCAAAAAGACCGGAATGAAAACCCTCATCGTCGGAGGAGGAGTCTCCGCTAACGGACTTCTCCGGGAACGCCTCGGCAATTATTGCAAATCAAACTGCATCAGGCTAGCCTTCCCCTCGCTTTACAACAGTACGGATAATGGAGCAATGATCGCTGCTGCGGCAATACGCCGGGCACGCGCCGGACTTTTACCCGCATGTTCAACAGAAGTCAAGCCTTGGCTTCCGCTTGCCGAGTAAACTTCAAAAAAGGACTTCCAATGAACAAAAAAAGCCTCTTTTTTGTACTTGCCCTTTCCGCAGCATCAACCTTTGCCGATGAAGCGGAACCAGAAATATTCCGCCCTACCAAAGCATCGGAAGTCCACGTCGTCGATACGACCAATTCCAATTCTATCAAGCTGGACGTAAGCATTTTCGGCGAAACCGCTATTGGCTCCTATTACATTCTATGGAGCGAAACGGACCTTTCCGACGAAATGAAGAAGATCCTCACCTCGCGCGACTTTAGACAAGACGAATTCTTTATGCAGAACATTGACCGCGAGCAATTTGAGCAAGAACGGCTACTGCAGCTTTTTGAAGACAAGAAGCGGGAATACTTCCGCATCTTCCCCGAAGAGGAAGAAAAAGACAAGAAAGACAAAGACAACGAATGACTTTGTTCCAATTCTCAAAAATATTATAAACAAAAAACCCCCGCTTTTTAAGTGGGAATTTTTTTAAGAAAATTAGAACAAATTATTGAGCACAACTCGTCGCTAAGGAAGTTCCGTCTGCAAAGCTGAATGAGCACACGAGAGAACCCGCGGCATAAACGCTGTATGTTCCTGTTGTGAAGCTAGAAGATGTCGCAAAAAGGGAAGAAATCTTTTTGCCAGCCGTCGCTGAATACACTTCCGTCCCCGAAGCATCCTTGATGGAAACGGTTGCGCCGCTTTGAATTTCACTCGGGAGTTCAAAGACTGCGGAATAAGCCGTATTCGCAGTAGGAACCATTAAAGCATCATAACCTCCGCCAAGTCCGAGCCAAGAACCACCAGTCACCGTCAAAGAAGAACCGGTAAGAATCGGTTTCTTGCTTTTGGTAATTATTCCCGTGCCACCGCGGAGATAGAGATAATTTTGAGCCTGAATACCATCGTCACCGGCAGCGATATTAAACGCGCCTCCCGAAATGGAAACCGTAGGAGCGTGAATGGCATCTCCCTGAGAAATCACGGTCACTGTCCCTGCATTAAAAACAACTTGAGAAACGGAGCTCTTGAACGCTTTATGAGAAACGGACGTATCCAGAGATCCATCCCCAGCGAGAATATTGAAAGTGCCCCCATCTACCGTAAGAGCCTGATACGCATTCACGGCATCGCTTCCCACATCCATCGTAAAAGTACCGGCTTCTATCTTAATATATCCCTTATCCGAACGACTTTCATTATCAGACTGAATGGCATCGCCATCGCCAGTCTTGAGAGAAAATTCACCGCCATTTACGATCACAGAGCCCTTGCCCTTGAGCGCGTGTTTTACCGCATTCACATATACAACAGGATCGTCATTCACGAGTAAGTCGGCCTTGATATGGATTCCGTTTGCATAGTTACCCGTTACATAAAGCGTTCCATTTCCCTTCAGCGTCATATCATCCCGGGAATAGATACAAGCCTTCGGCACAGAATCCGCTGCCGTAAAATAATTATCTTCGACAAACGTATAAGATGAGGCATCGGAGAAGATATTCACAGAGCCCTCGGGAAGTTCCAATTTTACTTTATCTGCCCGTTCTACGAAGATTGGAGAATTGGTAGAATTACCCATCATTACACCATTAAGGACCAATTCCACAGTAGCGGAAGTGTCCACGGTAACGCGGATCTGCCCATCACTCTTTGTACCCGAGAGCACATACAGGCCCGAACTTGCAATGTAGAGGGTATTTCCAGAAGCTGCAATAGCCTTATTTCCTTGATTCGATATCGTGTATCCCGATTCAGCGATAGTCACCGACACAGCGGTATCCCCTGTAGTATAGGAGCCTGCCGTCGGCGACGAAGGCACGGTCCAAGTGAGCCAAGTGCTCGTAGAAAGTGCATTTGTATTACCTTCGCTATGCTCCGAAGACGAAGACGTTATAGATCCCGCTGAAGAAGAAACTCCTGTTCCTGAAGAAGATGCTCCTTCTATAGACGAAGAAGAAGTACCTTCTACTAAAGCGGAAGAATTTCCTGTTCCTGAAGAAGACGAACCGGAATCCGCATAAGAACTGCTGGAATCTTCTGAAGCGGCATTCGAGCCGGAATCGGATGAACAAGCGGCAAAGAAAAGAACTGTGGAAAAGGAGCAAAGCAATTTAAAAAATGAAAATTTTTGATTCATAAAAACCTCTCCCGTAATATAAATTTTTAAAAAAAGGATCTGCAACAAAAGCACATACAAAATAAAATAAAGAAATGGAAAAGGCTTTTTTTGAATTTTTGGGCGTTTCTGTCCCACAAAAAGATTTTTACTAACTCAACTGGTGTTTTGAATAGGGAACCTCTAAAAATTGGTTTGTGGCCATGGAATCGAGTGAGACCGAGTAAGAAACAGAGACACTTGGCGGTTTAGCGCTTAGTGACTCTGATCCCTGTGGGAGCAGGAACGAAAAGTGA
>JALNVO010000036.1 GCA_023231365.1 Fibrobacteraceae bacterium
GCGCTATCATTACGATACGAGTATCGAGGACGTACAAAAGAAGCTTCAATATGATATGTATTATTATGAAAATATGTCCTTGCTGCTTGACATACAAATTCTTTTCCGCACTGTCTATGTCGTGCTCACGGGCAAAGGTGCTCAATAATGAAAGAATTCAATATTGATGAATTTCCAAAAGAAGACGCTTTGAAACTTATCCGCCTCGCTCTTTCCGAAGATGTGCGCACGGGTGATGTGACTAGTGAATGGACCATTCCTGAAAACCAGATCCAGACTGCAGTGCTGATTGCAAAAGAAACTGGAGTCCTCGCCGGGCTTCCGGTAATTGCCCTCGTTTTTGAAGAACTCAAGGCGAATGTCAAAATAGAGCTTTTAAAAGGCGATGGGGAAAAGGTTGCGAAGGGCGATTTAATTGCGAAGCTCACGGGTCCTACAAGATTTTTACTCACAGGAGAGCGCACTCTTCTCAATTTTATCCAGCAACTTTCAGGCGTGGCGACGGTGGCTAGTGCATATGCAGAAGCACTTCTTCCCGGCAAGACGCAGATTCTAGATACCCGCAAGACGCTTCCCGGCTTCCGCACTCTCCAGAAGTATGCTGTACGCGCTGGAGGCGGTTCCAATCACCGTATGGGTCTTTTTGATATGGTTCTTGTGAAGGACAACCATATTGCGGCTTGTGGCGGAGTTCTCCCTGCTTTTGAAACTGTCAAGAAACATAATAAGCAAGGTCTGCGGGTTGAAATTGAAGTGGAGAATTTGGAAGAGCTGAAAAGCCTTTTGAATATCGGTGTTGACGTCATTATGCTCGATAATATGACAAACGGGATGATGAAGGATGCGGTGAAGATTGTCCGTGAAAGCGGTGATAAAAAAGTACAATTGGAAGCGAGCGGCAATATGAATTTGGCCCGAGTCGAGGAACTCAAGAATTTCGGTTTGGATTACATCTCTGTGGGAGCTCTCACGCATAGTGTCAAGGCTTTGGATATTTCAATGAGGATCCGTTGATGTCGAAGACGGCTTCTTGCACGCTTGCGGTAGATGTAGGCAATACGCATACAGTAGTAGGCCTTTTCAAAGGTGAAAAGGTAGTGGACCATTGGCGGCTCACGACGCGGAATGAAACGACTTCTGATGAAGTACTGAACAGGGTTGCCGGTCTCCTCCGCTTTTCGAAGGTAAAACAGAAAGATATTACGCACATCGGCCTGAGTACGGTCGTTCCTTCGCATGAACGCCCGTGGATCAAGGCCTTGGAATTTTTGATCCCGATTCCTGTACAAGTGGTGACTGACAAAAATTGTCTTGGCCTTAAAATTGCTTATCCAAATCCAGAAGCGGCTGGCGCTGACCGCCTTTGCAATATACTTGCTCTCCGCGAGCGCGGGCTAAAGGATGCTATTGTCGTGGATATGGGCACAGCGACTACGTTTGATGTGATGAAAGAGGGCGGATTTGTCGGCGGCCTTATCATTCCGGGCATTAGTGCGAGTTTGGATGCGCTCACGGAAAAGACTGCGAAACTTGTTCCTGTAACGATTGAATGGCCTAAGAAGATTGTGGCGGATAATCCCGATGATGCGATTCGCGCCGGTCTTCTCTTCGGTTTTTGTGCGGAACTTGAAACGCTCATAAAAAAAATCAAGAAAGAGATGCATTGGAAGGAAGTCCCTGTATTTGCCACGGGTGGTTGGGGCAAGACGATTGCCAAGCGCACTCCTTGCATCGATACTTATGATCCTTATCTGACTTTGGAAGGTATCCGCCATGTTGCAGAACGCGGAACGGATGCGTCATTTTATGAAGAAGAGGAGGAAGACGAGGTATGAGAACTCTCGTTACGGGCGGAGCCGGCTTTCTGGGCTCGCATCTTTGTGAACGCCTCTTGGCGGATGGTCATGAAGTTATCTGTTTGGATAATTTTTTTACAGGAAACCACAAAAATATAGAGCACTTGAGTTCCAATCCCCGGTTTGAACTCATTCGTCATGATGTGACGGAACCGATTCTTCTCGAAGTCGATCGCATTTTTAATTTGGCGTGCCCTGCAAGCCCCATACACTATCAGTTCAATCCCGTGAAGACGATCAAGACGAGCGTGATGGGCGCTATCAATATGTTGGGACTTGCGAAGCGCGTAAAGGCCCGCATTCTGCAAGCTTCAACGAGCGAAGTTTATGGCGATCCGATGGTGCATCCCCAAGTGGAAGACTATTGGGGCAATGTGAACCCCATTGGCATCCGTAGCTGTTACGATGAAGGCAAGCGCGTTGCGGAGACGCTCTTTATGGATTATCACCGGCAGAATCACGTCGATATCCGCATTGTCCGTATTTTCAATACATACGGGCCGCGGATGCTTCCGAACGATGGCCGCGTAGTGAGCAATTTCATTGTGCAAGCGCTCAAGGGCGAAGACCTCACCATTTATGGCTCTGGCAATCAGACCCGCAGTTTTTGTTATGTATCAGACCTTATTGAAGCGATGGTGCGGATGATGGACCAGGACGATTGCATCGGACCTGTGAATATTGGAAATCCCGGCGAATATACGATGCTTGAACTTGCGAATAAAATAATTGAACTCACCGGTAGCAAGAGCAAGATTACTTTTCTAAGCCTTCCCTTTGATGATCCGAAGAAGAGAAAGCCCGATATTTCTAGGGCAAAGACAATACTTTCTAATTGGAGTCCGACCGTTTCTTTGGATGAGGGCCTTAAAGAGACGATAGAGTATTTTGCTTCAACATCGAAATAGCAGGGGGATATGCAGAGAAACAGGGAACTCCTAAAAAAGAATGCCGCCGAAATTGCGCGGGCGAATAACGAACAATTAAGGACGATTTCCTTGATTCTTGTGGCTTTGTTTGCTCTGGTAATGCTTTTTGAAATTTTGTTTACTGGATGGACAAGCGATTATTTTTCTCATATTCTTTTAACGATTATTTCTCTTGGGTTCTATTTCTTTTCTAAGACGTTTTTAGAAAAACCTGGTTTTTTTTCTATTTGGTTTGTCTATCTGTTCTTTACTGTCCTTATCGCTTTTGCCATCTATTTTCATTTGGGGTCGCCGCAATTGACGACTTTCATGTACACGTGTACGATCCTTCTCTTTCCTGCGTTTATTGTAGATTATGCGTTTCGTGTTAATTTGTTCTTGTTCTTGGTGACGCTCGCTTTTGCTGTGTTGGCTTTTGTTTTTGAATCTTGGGAAAAGATGCTTTCGGACATTGTGAATGCGGGTTCTGCTTTTGTCTTGAGCGTTATTGTCGGCAGAGATTTCCGCAAAACGAAGCTCAACGCAATAGAACGCGCGAGGGAACTTTTCGTGGAACGCAATACGGATCCTCTTACAGGATTGCCCAATCGCCGGGATTTGTTTGAGAGGCTCGCTAGTTTGGATAAGAAAGGTTTTTCTGTTTTATCTGTGCTGATGGTCGATATTGATTTTTATAAGAAGTTCAATGATTCGTATGGACATCAGCGAGGCGATGAATGCTTGAGAATGCTCGGCAAGTGCTTTTCGAATTTTTCGGAACGGACGGGTATTAAATTTTTCAGGTATGGCGGAGAAGAATTTTTGGCGCTTGCGGAGTGTTACTCCTATTCTTCAATGGGGGGGATCGCAGAAGATTTGCTCGAAGAGGTGAAATCGCTGGACATTCCTTTTGATTATTCTTCGACAAAGCGGGTTACCGTAAGTGCTGGCTATGCGGAAGCAAAAGAATGCAGTGCAAAAAATTGTGAGAACTTGATCGGTATGGCCGATTCGGCACTCTATTATGCAAAAGCGCAGGGCCGTAATCAATCTGTAGGCTTTTTAGACTGCGATGAAAATTTCAATTTAAAGGCTATGACCACAAATAGTTCTTTTCGCCGCAGAAAATAAACGCATTGTTGGTTTTTATCTTCTTTAATTCTATTTTGTTCATATAATAATTGAGGTTTCTATGAATCCAGTAGCCATTCTAGGCATTATCCTTGCGGTCATCATCGCTCTCGTTCTCTTGGCCTTTATTGCCAAGTTCTTTAGCCTTTGGTTGCAGGCGCTGTTTTCCAAGGCGGGTGTGAGCATGTTCCAGCTGATCGGAATGCGCCTCCGCAAAGTTCCGCCCAGAGTTATAGTCGATTCCCGCATTTTGAGCTGCAAGGCGGGTATGCCGGTGGATACGAACCTTTTGGAAGCTCACTATATGTCGGGCGGTAATGTGCTCCGCGTCATCCAGTCTTTGATCGCTGCGAATAAGGCGAACATCAAGCTCGATTTTAAGCAGGCTGCGGCAATTGATCTCGCCGGTCGTAATGTACTTGAAGCTGTGCAAATGTCGGTGAACCCGAAGGTCATCCAGACTCCAAAGGTGAGCGCGGTCGCTCTTGATGGAATTCAGCTCCACGCTGTTACCCGCATCACGGTTCGTGCAAGCATTCAGAAGCTTGTCGGCGGTGCGGGCGAGGAAACAGTCGTTGCCCGCGTTGGCGAAGGTATTGTATCGTCCATCGGTGGGGCGAAGAGCCACAAGGATGTGCTCGAAAATCCAAATATGATTTCTAAAAAAGTGCTTGCGTCCGGCCTAGATGCGGGTACTGCTTTTGAAATTCTTTCTATTGACATTGCTGATGTGGATGTGGGAGAAAACATCGGTGCCCGTTTGGAAACGGACCGAGCCGAAGCCGACAAGAAGATTGCGCAGGCGAAGGCTGAGGAACGCCGTGCGATGGCTTTTGCTGCGGAACAGGAAATGAAGGCCCGTGTTATGGAGATGCGCGCAAAGCTTGTGGAAAGCGAAGCTCAAGTGCCGATGGCGATGGCTGATGCTCTCCGTTCCGGTCGTCTTGGCGTGATAGACTATTACAATCTGAAGAACATTCAGGCCGATACGCAAATGCGCTCGCAGCTTGGAAACTCGGATCAATCTCAGGCGGGTCAACCCAATACTTGATCTAAATTATTATGGAAACAATCCTCATTCTGGTTGGTTTAGTTCTTCTTCAGGCTGTCCCTGGATGGCTTAAGAAACGCGCTGAAAAAAAACGTGCCGAAGCACAGCGAGTTTCGAGGCCTGATACCAGCTACCCTGTGGGGAAGAATGAAACTTCAGAAGCTTCTTCGGAGTCCCACGATTCCTTGCAAGACCTTATCCGCAAGTTCAATGAGGAGCAGAAGAAGCGCTTTTCTGATGAGGATCTTCCGCCGGGCGGATCTGCGGAAGAATCGGGAAAAGAGAGCGGTGGAGAAGAGGCGGAAGAAGATCTTCCTGATGAAGAAGGCTTTCCTCCAGAACCTTTAGAGGAAGACCTTCCTGCCAAGCCTGTGTTTGAAGAAAAGAAAAAAAATGTAGAAGTCAAGAAGCATTTTGAAACGGCTTCTTTCGAAGGCTCGTCTCGCCCGGCTCCGGCTCCATCATTGATGGTAGAACCCGCGAATAAGGCTCCCGTGCTTCACGTAGAAGATGAACTGGAAAAGATTCATTCTGCGGCGTGGAAGGACGAAATTGGAAGGGCACCGAAGTCGGTGGATGGCGCAACGCAAGGGCGTCCGGTTCTTTCTTTGAACATAAAAGAAGCCCGCAAGGGTTTCTTGTGGGCCAAGGTGTTGGATGATCCCCGCTTTAAGAGGCGCTCTCCGTTACCGCTCAATCCCTATTCGTATAAGGGATAAGAATCCAGCACAAGAGATAGGCCAAGATGCCTGTCCCGAAAGAGATTATTGTTCCGACAATCCAAATGATCCGCACGATAGTCGGGTCGATGTTCAGATATTCGCCGAAGCCTCCGCAGACTCCGGCGATTTTCGTATTCTTTTCAGAAAGAGTCAATTTTTTCATGGTTTTTCTGTTCCTTAGTAAAATATTTCAATCAAAAGGGGTTTCATTTCTGATTTATCTGCGTCTTTAAAAGAGTAACTCATTCAACCAAGGAGATTATATGAGTGCTTTTTTTAAAAATATTAAAATTCAAATGATTTTTTTTACTTGGATGGCATTATTTTTTGCATCCTGTTCAGAAAGCGGAGAAAAGAGCGTTTTCCCGGAATCAAATGAAGCTTCTGTAAGGTTTGAGGCCGCCTTGGCGACGGTTCCGCTTGCGGATAGCCTCGTTTTGGATTTATCCGGGCCCGAAGCTCTACACAAGAGCTATACTGAAAATTTCAGTGATGCGAAAATTTCGCTAGTTCCCGGGGTGTGGAATTTTAAGGCGAGATTTTATGCGAATGGAATTCTTTTGCAGCAGGGCGAAACTTCTCAGATATTGAAGGCCGGAGATGATGTGAATATCTCAATAAATATGCATGCCGTTGCCGGGTTTCTCTATGTCAAGATTCCATTGGGCGCAGGCAACCCACTCGGCATTTCGAGTGGCAAATTGGAAGTTTCTGGGGCGGGGACGTCAGAATCGGAAGCATTTTCTGTTGACAAGCTTTATGCGACTGTGGCGAGTGGTATTCTCAAGCTGGATTCCTCTTATTCGGTGAAGCTTTTCCTTTTTAATTCGCAACGGGATACTTTGTACTCATATTCTGGGACGGTTTCGCTCAGTTCGGAAAATTTTGTTCCTATATGGGATCTTTCCTCTCTGCGGGCGAATGCGCGGTTTTCGATTGTGAGCGATTCTTCCGCTTCGTTCTCGGCAGTAGGGCATTTACCGTCTAAGACGCGTGGGCCAAAGGCGGGTGATTTGTTTATAACGGAATTCAGTGTTTCCTTAAAACCAAAATTCATAGAGTACTACAATTCTTCGCTGGATACATTAAATCTGGATGGTTGTGCAATGGCGTTTCTATCGGCATCATCCTCATCCCCGAAAGATTTTGTGGATACATTGAACGCCGTAAAATTACCACCACAGTCGTTTTTTATTGCGGGTTCGGATAGTGCGGATTTTGCTGATGTTAAAGGCTCATTGACGATGCCGTCTACAAAAGGTTCTCTTATTTTTCACTGTCGAGATATTATAATAGATTCTCTTTATTATGTAAACACCAAGGATGCTGGAGACTCTTTGCAGGCGTTTCCCATATCGGATAAAGGAACAACTCAATTACCTCTCCTAAATTTTGATAAACGTTCAAGTGGAAATGCTTGGTGTGCTGGAGAACCTTCTCCCCATACGGAGACGTCTTGCAAATAAATTAATTATTGGTACAAATAAAGCCCGCTCTATCCAGGGCGGGCGTTGCTGCATAGACGTTTACGCTATCTGGCCTTGCGGTTGTCCATCAGCCTTCTATGCTTTTCGCTGGGTGGGGAGATTCCTTTTTGCTGGTGATAGCCGGGTTGAGGCGACGGCCGCATGGGGCGGTACCATCCGGGGCGCGGGTAGGGCCCACAAATATCCGCTCCTTCGTGGCAAAGCTCGCAGACGGAGCGCGGGCTGCAGTTATCCAGCCGGCTATCGAAATAGAGGTCTCCGTAATCAGAATAACGCTCTTCGTAGCAGGCTTGGCAAGCGCGTTCCCAAGTTCCGAACGAGCAAAGATCATATGCGGAAACGGTGCATACGCAAGTACTGCCCGAGCATGTTTGACAGTGATAAATTCCTGCGCGGTCGTAGTAGCACCATTTTTCGGTAACTTCGTTATTTGGCGCTACTGTCACGCATGAAGAATAAAAAACAAGCGTCCCAGCAAGGGCTGCTTGCATTAGGATCGCTGTTTTTTTCATTTGTTAGTATTCCTCTTCGGATTTTAAATCGCGGGACATCAGCCCTTCAATCACATCCATCGGGTTCTTTTCGTTGAAGAGCGTTTCATAGACTGCGTTCACAATGGGAAGCTCGACGCCGACTTTTTCTGCCAGCGCCTTGGAACTCTTGCAAGTAGGTACACCTTCTGCGACCATTTTCATGTGGCTCATCACTTGCGTAAGAGTTTCGCCCTTGCCGATGCATTCGCCTACATAGCGGTTTCGGCTATGCTGCGAGAGACAGGTGACGATCAAGTCTCCCATGCCGGCAAGGCCTGCGAATGTGCGGGGGTTTGCACCCATTTTGCGCCCCAAGCGGCAGATTTCTGCTTGTCCGCGGGTAATGAGTGCTGCGCGGGTATTATCACCGGCGCCGATCCCGTAAAGAATGCCGGATGCAATAGCAATGACGTTTTTGACCGATCCGCAGAGTTCGACGCCAATCTGGTCCGTGGAGGTGTATACGCGGAGATACTTGTTGCTCATCACTTTTTGCACTGCTTTTGCAGAATCTTCGTTCGGGCAGGCTGCGACGATTGCCGTATTGATGCGGCGGGAAACTTCTTCAGCGTGAGTAGGCCCGCTGAAAGTGACCATGCGGCCGTTGTCTAGCCAAGGAACGTTAGAGAGAATCACTTCGCTCATGCGTTGGAGCGACCCTTCCAGAATGCCTTTGGTTGCACAGACAACGATGGGTTCCTTTCCCTTTGGCGGGGTCCACTTGGCAAATTCCTTTGCTACGTTGCCCATAAATTGGGAAGGAACTACGATGAGGACCATTTCTGCATTTTCGAGGGATTTGTTCATGTCCGTCGTATAAACGAAAGAATCCGGGAAAATTACGCCGGGAAGCTTATCTTTGTACTGATGTTCCTTGTAAAGTAAATCGACTTCTTGCTGTGAAAAAGTCCAGAATGTGACTTTATGCCCATTGTCATTAAGGACTTGTCCGAGGGTAAGCCCCCATCCACCTGTGCCGAGTACTGTAACGTTCATGATTTTATTTGACCTTTATGTAAATAGAGTACAAGAATAAATTACACTTTTTTGCGCTTGCTGCCAAAACCATTCTCTGTGCCGTTCATCAGACGCTTGATATTAGCCCTGTGCTTGAAAATGACAAACGCGGCGACGATCCATGCGACGGCGAGTACGCCTGCGTTGATTTGGTCGTGCGGGTAAATGTCCGGCGCGAGGAATCCGAATGTGGAAAGTCCGGCGAGAGCCGCACAGGCGACTATGCTTCCGACAGAAACATATTTCGTTGCGAGAGTGAGAATGAGCCATACGGTAAAGGAGAGGAATGCGGTTACGGGAGCGAGGGCGAGAAATACGCCGAATGCCGTGAGAACGCCTTTGCCGCCGCGGAAGCCCGCGAGACAGGTGAAGCTGTGCCCAAGTATAGCGAGAATCCCGCATACGAGAGGGAGCCACGTATAATCCGGTCCACCGTGTGCTTTAGAGGCGTTGTTCAAGATTTGGGCTATTGTCGGTGCGAGGAATCCTTTGCAGAGGTCTACGAAGACGACTGGAATGGCGGGCTTTGCACCGAGTACGCGGAATGCGTTCGTGAGACCCGCATTTTTGGATCCGTAATCCCGGATATCGTATTTTCTACCGTTGACGATCTTTCCGACCCAGATTGCGGTCGGAATCGACCCCAGTAGGTATGCTAGAGGTAGCGAGAGTAAACTGTTCAAGGTCTTCGTCCTTTCTTAGAATGAGTTTGCTGTCGAAGTTCAACCGGAGCGGGGCGCCGTCCAAGTGGAATTCTTCGAAGAAATATTTGAGAAGGTAGCGCTTGTAAGCTTCGTCCACCGCTTCCGGCTTTCGCGTCTCGATGTCGATGACCGGAGGTTCGATCATGATTTGGCAGGCGCGGGTAAGCCGTACCAAACGGCCTTGGTGAGCCGGATGCGGATTCTTTTCGCAGGCGTCTGCAAAAGCTTTAGCTAAGTGGTCGCGCCCGAGGACTCGGCGGCAATTGGCATATACGGAGCGGATTTCTTGAATGATGCGGTGTACGCGGAGGCCTTCTTTGGCACTGATGGAAAATGTCGGAACGAATTCTAGCATCGGTTCCCGTTCGCGCATGTCTTTGATGATATGGTCGAAGGATTTTTCCGTCTTGTCCGGGAGAACGTCCCACTTGTTGAGGATAATGATGAGTCCCTTGCCCGCTTGACGGATGTCCTGAATGATGCGGAAGTCCTGTTCGCCTAGGCCAAGCGTTGCGTCGATGACGAGGAGCGAAAGGTCGGATCGGCGGATGCTTTCTTCCGTGCGCATGTTGCTAAATACTTCTACTTCATCTTCGACTCTGGCTTTTTTGCGAAGCCCTGCCGTATCGGTTACGACGAATTTTTCGCCATCGGCCATGAATGTGCAATCGATGGAATCGCGGGTGGTTCCCGGGATGTCCGAGACGACGACTCGGTCTTTGCCCAAAAGTTTGTTGAGAAGAGTGCTCTTGCCGGCATTGGGGCGTCCGAGTATCGCAAAGCGGATGGGACGTACTTCTTCGGCGGGAAGTTCTCCCTTTTTGGGGAGAAGCGAAACGACTTCGTCGAGGAGCGAGAGGCAGGCGTAACCCGTGAGCGCGCTGATCGTCCGCGGTTGGCCTAAACCGAGCGGGAAGAATTCCCAGCTCTCGGAGCGCTCTTCCGGAATTTCGCTTTTGTTCGCGACGAGAATTACTTGCTTATCGAGTTTGCGGATCATGCGCGCAAATAGATCGTCAAGTTTGGTGATGCCCACGCGGACATCGACCATAAAGAGCACAAGGTCGGCTTCCTTGATCGCCGCAAAGATTTGCTCGCGGACGTTTGCCGCTAACACGTCGACGGTGTCATCGGGGAGAAATCCTCCCGTATCGACGACGGTGAAAGTTGTTCCTGCATATTCGGCGGTCTGGTAATGACGATCGCGGGTGACGCCTTCTCTATCGGAGACGACGGCAGCCCTTCGGCCGAGAATGCGGTTGAAGAGGGAGGACTTGCCCACGTTGGGGCGTCCGACGATACAGACTATTGGTAATTTTGCCACACATCAAATATAGTAATTCGGTAGCATTCCTGTCGCAGAGGAGGAATTCTAGTTGGAATGCCAAAGGTTTTTGTATTTATCGAGGCGGCGATATTCGGGGCAAAGGCGTCTTTTCCCGGAGATTTTTGGAATGGAAAGGGATGAAGATATGAACGATGTTACTATTTACTATTGGCCGGAATAAATCATCCATTACTTTGGATGCCTTGTAAATACAGGGTTTGATTCAATTTTGAATTTCGTGGGAGAAGGCTTTTGCTGGTTTTGAGAAACGGTTGTTTTGAGTGGTTTTGCAAGTTTAAGGTGGGCCAAATTCCTGGATGCTGTTGATCGATATGGACTTTTTCCGGGGCGTTGCGGGGTGTCCCCGCTGAGGGGGCAGTGGAAGACGCCGGCGTAAATTTTTGGTGTGCGACATTAGGCGGCTGGAGCGCGGGGGAGACTTCCTCCGCTCAATCGTTTTTTTTCTAACTTTCGTCCGGTTTTATTTGAAAAGGTGTTTTATGTCCGAAAAAATGAGCTCCGCGCAAATCCGCGAATCCTTTATTAAGTTTTTCGAGTCCAAAGGTCATACGTTCGTCCGAAGCGCTCCTGTCGTTCCGCACGATGACCCGACTTTGATGTTTACCAATGCCGGAATGAACCAGTTCAAGGCTATCTTCCTCGGCGACAATCCGAAGGGCCTTAAAAGAGTCTGCAATAGCCAAAAGTGCATCCGCGTTTCGGGTAAGCACAACGATTTGGATGTCGTGGGCCGCGATAATTACCATCATACGTTCTTTGAAATGCTCGGCAACTGGTCGTTTGGCGATTACTACAAGAAAGAAGCGATTTCCTGGGCTTGGGAACTTCTTACGGAAGTGTGGAAATTGGACCGCAACCGCCTTTTTGCGACGGTGTACGAGGATGACGAGGATGCGTGGAAAATCTGGAAGGACGTTTCGGGCTTGCCCGACGACCGCATCATGCGCTTCAATGCCAAGAGCAATTTCTGGGAAATGGGCGATACGGGGCCGTGCGGCCCTTGCAGCGAAATTCACTACGACCGCGGCGATATAGCGACGCAGGCGGAGACGTTTGCGGATCCTATCAAGGGCGTGAACGGTGAAAATGACCGCTACATTGAAATCTGGAATAACGTGTTCATGCAGTACGAACGCCTTTCGGACGGAAGCCTTATTCCGCTCAAGGCAAAGAACGTGGACACGGGTATGGGTTTTGAGCGCATCTGTTCCATTCTCCAGGGCAAGAAGAGCAATTACGATACGGACGTGTTTTCTCCGATTATCCAGAAGATCGCAGAACTCTCCAAAGTTCCTTATAGCGAGGGCAAGGAAGGTACTCCGCACCGCGTAATCGCCGACCATTTGCGGGCCGTTTCGTTCGCTATTGCCGATGGGGCTTTGCCCTCCAACGATGGCCGCGGTTATGTGCTCCGCCGCATTCTCCGCCGCGCGAGCCGCTTTGCCCGTCTGCTCGGGCAGAAGGAAGCGTTTATCTGCAAGTTGGTGCAAGTCCTCGCAGATACGATGGGCGATGCTTTCCCGGAAATCCGCGAGCGCAAGGATTTTGTGACTGAAGTGATAAGGAGCGAAGAAGACCGCTTTATCCGCACGCTGGATGCGGGCCTTGAACGCTTCGAAGCCTTTGCCGCTGGGCTTTCCAAGGGCAGCCAAGTGCCGGGTGACAAAGTGTTCCTCTTGTACGATACATACGGATTCCCGCCGGATTTGACGGGAATTCTCGCGGAAGAGAAGGGTCTCGTCATTGACGAAAAGGGTTTTGAAAAGTGCATGGAAGAGCAGAAGACCCGTGCGCGTGCTGCGATGAAGCAGGGTATCAACACGATGGGGACTGAAGGTTGGACGGAATATGCTGTCGGTTCAACGAAGTTTGTGGGCTATGACTTCGAGAGCGCATCGACTAAGGTACTCCGCTTCCGCGAAGATAAGGGCATTCTCTCCATCGTACTGGAAACGACCCCGTTTTATGCGGAAATGGGCGGTGAAGTCGGTGAAAAGGGGACCCTTGTCGCAAACGATCTCGAAATAGCTGTTTTCGATACCATAAAGGCGAACGATACCGTGGTCCATCGCGGTAAGGTTGTGAAGGGCAAGGCGGACAAGGAATCCATGTCCTGCACGTTTTTTGCCGAAGTGGACAAGAGCCTCCGCAAGGACACGCGCCGGAATCATTCTGCGACCCATCTTTTACAGGCGGCTCTCCGCACGGTACTTGGCAAGCATGTGACGCAGCAGGGAAGCCATGTCGATCCGGAAATTCTCCGCTTTGACTTCAGCCATTTCCAGGCGATGACCACAGAAGAAATTCAAAAGGTGGAAGACCTCGTGAATGAAAAGATCCGCGAAATGCTTCCGGTGACGACCGATGTGATGGATCTTGAAACTGCAAAGGCTTCTGGCGCAATGGCGCTTTTTGGCGAAAAGTACGGCGATAGTGTCCGCGTCGTCAAGATGGGCGACTTTTCCCGAGAACTTTGCGGCGGTTTGCATGCTAGCAATTCCGGTGAAATCGGAATGCTGAAAATAGTTTCCGAATCTAGCGTCAGCGCGGGTGTGCGCCGTATTGAAGCCGTTACCGGGCGGGCTGCTTTAGCTCTTTTCCGTAGCGAAGACGAAATTTTGTGCGCCCTCCGCGATAAGATGCGCTGCAAGAACGATGCCGTACTTTCTCGTTTTGAAGCTTCTTTAGAAGCCGCCCGTAAATTAGAGAAGGAACTTGCCGAAGCGAAACTCAAGCTTGCGGAAGGCGCTGCTGAATCCATTCTCAAGAATCCAGAGAATGTTTCTGGTGCGAATTTATTTGTAACGGGACTCAAGCTCGCCGATGCGGACTTTAAGAACCTCCTTGATGGAATTGCTCAAAAGATTGCCGCGAATGCTGTTGCTGTACTCGGAAACGATGCCGGCGCTGCGGGTTGCATTGCCGTTATCGTCGGCAAGGAACTCCAGGGGAAGGGTCTCAAGGCCGGGGATATGGTGAAGGAACTTGCTCTTCTCGTTAATGGCAAGGGTGGCGGACGTCCGGACCGTGCGCAGGCAGGTACTCGCGAACCTCAAAAAATTGCCGCAGCGCTTGCCAAGGCAAAGGAAATGGTTGGAGCCAAATTGGGCTAAGTCGGATTTCTCTAAAGGCCTGCATCCAAACGATGCCGGCTTTTTTTATAAATGAAAAGACCCGCAAGGAATTGCGGGTCTTTGTGTTCAAAAGGATGTAGACCGCTATTTGTTGATCGCCGCAAGGAAAGCGTCTTTTTTCTCTTGGAGGAATTCGCGGCTGTTGTATTTGCGGATGCGGCGGAGGGCCTGATCGCGCAACTGGCGCACGCGTTCGTGGGAGATGTTCATCGATTCCCCGACTTCGCGGAGCGTCTGCGGAGCTTCTTGGTTGATGCCGAATATGCCGGCGATGACTTTTGCTTCGCGTTCGGGGAGCTGTTCCATCAAATCCTTGGAGAGGTTTTCAACGCTTTGAATTTCAGAATCGGCTTCCGGGTTGATGGCTGTGCCATCGGCGAGAACTTCTGCGTAAGTCGCCTTGGAGTCTGCTTTGAGCGGGCTATCGAAAGAAACGCCGCGTTGGCCAATCTGAATGAGCTCGCGGATGTCTTCGCTGATTTCCTTGCCGCGGGACTGTTCGTGGAGAGCCTTGCGCACGCGCAAATGCTGGTTGGCCGGCAAACGGATGAGGTTGCCTTGTTCATTGATTGCGCGGGTAATGTATGCTTTAATCCACCAAACGCCGTAACTGATGAATTTGAGGCCGCGGGTGTGTTCGAAGCTTTCGATGGCGCGCACTAGTCCCATGGCGCCTTCGCTTACAAGATCCGGAAGGGGTATAGGACAGCCTCGGTATTGGATGGCCACTTTGAGCACAAAGCGCATATTGGCAGAAATGAGCTTTTTACGGGCGATCTTGTCGCCTTCTTTTGCTTTCTGGAACAGAATTTGTTCTTCTTCACGAGTAAGCGGTGCAGTCTTTCTGATGTCTTCAAGATAGCGCTTCAGTGTCGTATCTGTTGAGTCAATATGCATTGAACATCCTTTTTATTCTATAATATCGTTTTTTTAAGAGCAAGGAGCGTGCCAATAGTGTAAATCTTTATACGCGGTCCTGGCGCTTTAAAAATACTAGCCAAAAGGTCTTTCTTTTTCATTGGAAAAGCAAGCTTTGTTTTCAAATTTTTTCCATATTGCCTATTTTGTATGATTTTAATGACAAAAAGGAATATTTGTTTTTATGTGTAAGCTTGAAATTTGAATATAAAATAGTAATTTAATTATGACTTAATATTTTATAAAGTCATTTGTTTATGACTTTTTCGAAAAGAAAATATGTGCTTGGTTGTAGGGTGTCGCTACGCGGAAATTTTGCCAAAACGTATATTTGGTGCATTATGTCCGTAAAAGAGCCTGATCAATCTGTGTGGAACCGTTTTTGGAATAGCAAGAAAGATATTACGAAGGTCTATCCGTCTTCGCCGACTGTTTTTGAAACGATCGAGAAACATTTTCATTGCTTGAAGGGATTGAAAATTCTCGAAGTGGGCGCAGGATCCGGCCGGGATAGTGCGGAACTCGCACGCAAGGGCGCTGATGTATATGTCCTTGATTTTGCAGAAGGGAGCCTTAAAATTGTGGATTCCCTCCGCATTCGCGAGCATATCGAAGGCAATTTGCACCTGATCCGCGGCGATGCTTTCCATTCCCCGTTTCC
>JALNVO010000037.1 GCA_023231365.1 Fibrobacteraceae bacterium
ACAACCATTCGGACCGTAAATTAAACCGTTTTTGACGATCCCATTTTTTAAAGCCTGGGGATTGAATTCATAGCTTTTGGTGTTTTTTAAATCCCAAGTCAAGGTTTGGGCAAATCCACGGAAATTTTTTACGCTGAATTGGGTGAGCATTAGAGACTCCGTAAATGGAACTGAGGCTTTGCGTATAAAAATATATAAAATGTGCTTGGAAAACGGGATTTACCGTAATTTTTTTACGGAAGACCGTGGGCTTGCGATTTTTTGCAAAATTATGCAAAGAAAATTCACGATTGCCGCAAGAGGGGTTTTAAGATCAGCAAGTCATACGGGTGTTTTCATTCGTTTATCGGATTTAGTATATTGACTTTTGGGGCCTTAATCGGATTCCATTGCTGTTTTGATCAAAGTAAGCCTTCGAAATAGGAACTGCATAGAAGTATTTTTTTAACCGAAACTGAATTGATGAATAATTTCCGGTCCATTGATGAACTGATTCTTGCCCTCTCTCGCGAAAAGACGCTTTTGAAGGAGATGTTTGCAAAGCGCAAGACACTTTCGTTCCGCTCCGATTTTGCGGAGCAGTTGGTCGATTTCAAGCTGGACCGGATTCGTTATCTCGTCGATTATGGAGTCATCCGCGACAACGGGAATTTTCTGGAACTGGAGGACGTTTATCTCAAGTTTTTCGAGGAAGTCCTGGAGGTTAACGAAGAAATCAATGTGGAGAGCGTCAAGTCGAATATAGACCACTTGAACGAGACGATCGAATATTACTTGCAGGAAACGGATGAGGGACAAAAGTACGGCTATTTGCGCGAGGTGCGCCGGAGTTTGAAGAACGTGGCGCTGAACACGAAGCGCAATGTCATTGACCTCAAGCGGAATGTGGATAACACCTATAAGAATGAGCCGAATTACAAGATCAAGAAATCCAAGCTCAAGCATCTGGACGAAAAGCGCGATGGCATCAAGTTGCAGATCCGCGAGGCGGAACGCGTGCTGGATGAGCAGACAACCTTCTTTGCGATGGCGATGGATTCGGATTTGCGCATCGTGGTAGACGACGTGCGCGCCGATTTGAACGAGTCTTCGCACAACTTGATTGAAATCGAGAAACAGATTATTGAATACTTGAATCTGATCGATTATCAGAGCCAGATTCTAAAGAAAATCCGGCTGATCAAATATTTCCGGGACCAGCAGGTGCTCGAGACGAATACGGACATCAAGAATCGTATACAGAATATGAATCCGGTCTGGATGGAGCCGAATTCGGGCTACCGCATCAAGGTTTCTCTGAATTTCCTTCGGAATGCGGATGAAGGCTTGGCCATTTTGCGCGAGGTCCGCGAACGCAAGGCGCTTAAGGGTGTCGGCAAGAAGAAGTTGGCGGAGCCGCTGACGGTCGATGATCTCTCCGTCGATAGCGCCTTGCAGCAGATGGTGGATCAGACGGAGATGAAGAATTCCTTTGCGGCTTCGAGTTCCGATTTGTTCCGTTTTGTGATGAATTACAAGTATCCTTACGATATCGATCTGGAAGGAAAGCTGGTTTTATTTTGTGAGATCGCTTCGCAATTTTATGATGAGCTCGATTTTACGGATCGTTACGAAGATGCTTTCGGCTATGAATATCCGCTGATTTATCCGAGGTGATATGCTAAAGAGTTCCAAGGAAATTTTTGAAATACTCAGCAAGGGCGGATTTATTTCGTCCAACAGCGTTCTTGCGGCGAACCGCGCCTATTTTGATTTGATTGAGGACGACTTTGACGCCTATCTTGAATATTACGGGGGCGTGGGCTTTGTTCTGGAATGCGGCGATGGCTATTATTATTTTTCCCGCGCCGAAGCGAAGGTGAACGTTGTGGATAAGCTCAGCCGCTTTTGCGATTGGATTGACCGTCTTGATTTTTTGAAAACCTTTAATGCCGCCTTTGCTTCCGGGTTTGTTTTTTCCAAGGCTAAAATTCTGGAACGCCTGAGTTGCGACATGGAATTGAAGGATAAGGCCTCAAAGCTTTATTCCGATAAGAAGACGCATTCCGATGTGGTGGACAAACTAGTGGATGACCTTGTGAAAATAGGCTTCGTAGAACTTGAGAACGATATTGAAAATTCATATAAAGTAACAGCTGCGTTCCATTATTTGGAAGAGATGGTGAATTGTCTGAACGTTGTGGAAGGAGCGCAAAGTGAGATTCCTGAATAAGATCGTCTTTATCAATAGCGCGCATGTCCGTTATGCCGAGATCAATCTGAATGGCAACGTTCACCTGATTGGTACGCAGGGCGTGGGTAAGAGCACGCTCCTTCGCGCCTTGCTTTTCTTTTACAATGCGGACAAGCAGAAGCTTGGCATTCCAAAGGAAAAGAAATCCTTTGACGATTTTTATTTTGAGCAGTCCAATTCATACATCGTTTACGAGGTGATCCGCGATGAGGCGGCTTTCTGCGTGCTGCTTTCGAAGGCGAACGGCAGGGCGTGTTTCCGTTTTATCGATGCGCCATATAGCAAGGATTGGTTCATCGATGCTTCGGGAGAGGTAACTGCGGAATTCAGCGTGATCCGGTCGCGTCTGGGTGGACGTTATATGAGTCCGGTCGTGGATCGTTATGAAACATACCGCGACATTATCTACGGGAATCATCAGGGGAATGTGCGCAAGGAATTCTACAAGTTTTCCATTGCGGAAAGTTCCCGCTATCAGAATATTCCGCGCAGCATCCAGAACGTGTTCCTGAATTCAAAACTGGATGCCGATTTTATCAAGGAAACGATCATCCAGTCGATGGATAACGAAAGTTCCTGCATCGATTTAAGCTACTTCCGGCATCAAGTTTCCGAATTCCAGCAGGAATATGAAGATATCGGCTTGTGGTTTGCGAAGAACAGGCGCGGTGAATGCGAAACGCGCTTGGATGCAGATAAAGTCGTGAATATCTATCATGCATTGCTCCAATTGAAGCGGAGCATTGAGACGAGTTGCAGGGAATTGAATTATACCTACCGCATGACCCAGGAACAGTTGCCTGCCGTTGCTAGCGAAATTGCCAAGTTCAGGGATTCCGTGGCTTCATTGAACAGGCTTCTAGGCGAAGAAGGCGAAAAGTTCGGTAAAGACCGCGATTCCTTGAAGAGCGGTTTGGCGATTGTCGATGAGAATTTGAAGAAAGTGCGTTCCAAAAAGACTTATTACGAATCGCAGAATATTGATGCCGTTTTGAAAAAGCAGGAAGAGGAGAGAGTCATTAAGACGGAAAAATCCAGGCTGGAAGAGCGCCGCCGCGTGCTCACACGTGAATTTACCGATCTCGCAGAAAAGTATGACCGCCTTCTAGAACAAGTGATTCACGCGTTTGATGCATTCAAGCAAGTCCAGAAAAGCCGGCTTAACGAACGGGAATCCGAAATGCTGACTCAAAAAGAAAAGATTCTCCTCGAATATTCCAATTCAAAGGAAAAGATCGCGGCACGGTTTAATGAAGAAATTAAAAATGCAGAAAATGGGATTTCTTCGTTGAAAGAAGAAAAGAACTCCCTTGAAAAAAAGTGGATGGAATTGAAATACCTGCATCCCTTCGAAAAAGAACTGGAGTCGTCAAAAGCGCAGCTTGATAAGCTGAATAAGCAGGAAAGCGAAGCGAAACTGCACAAGGCCGAAAAGCAGAATGATGTGAATAGACGCTGTTCGGCAAGAGATGCGGAACTTGCGGATAATTCTTCTGAATTTCAGAAGAATAGCGCAGCGTTGCTTTTAATCCGCAAAGATTTGCTAAAGAAAATAGAAGGCTTGGATCAATTGCTGGAACGCCAGAAGGGTTCCCTTTACGAATGGCTTTCGGAGAATAAACCCGGTTGGGAAAATTCCGTGGGCAAGGCGGTGAATGAAGAGTCCGTGCTGTATCAGGGCGGACTTAACCCGGTGTTGAAGCCGGATGAAGATTCTCTGTTCGGGGTGTCCTTGAATTTGGATGCTTTGCCCATTCGTGTGCGCACGCCTGAAGAGATCGCGAATGAGAAAATTTCGATTGAGGCGGCGATTGCGGAAAACAAGAAATCGGCGGATGCGCTGCAAAGTGAATTGGATACGAAGAATGCCGCTGTTGAAGGGGCTTACGGATCTAAAATAAAATTCTTGCAAGATGAAATCCGCGGCTTTGAAGCGGACTTGATGCAGATTCCTATTTCAAGGAAACGCGTTCAGAATGAACTAGAAACGTTAAAGCGTAAAGATGAGGAGGAAATAGAGAATCGCCGCCTCCAGATTCAGGAAAAGTTAAGCGAAAATGGACAAAAAACGCGGGCCGCCGAAGAACTCAAGGATAAGCAGGAGGCGTCCCGGGAGCGCGAAATCAGGCGTTTGGAAAAGGAGCACAAGGAAGCTCTTGCATCCCTAGAGGAAAAATTTAATGATTTCAAGGTGCAAATCCAGTCGGAGCTTTCAAGCCGTGAAGGGATGGTGGAGAGCGAACGGCAGAAGCTGAAGCATCAGAAAGACGAGGAACTGAAAAGTCGCAATGTCGATGTCTCTTCCCTGGATGAATGCGAAAGGGAGCTTGCCCATGTGCAGGCGGAACTGGACGATATCGAAAAGCATCGCGAAATGGTGACGCTCTATCGCCGTGACAAGGAAGAGCTGTTTGATCGGGAGGCGGAATTCAAAGAGACCAAACGGACCTTGGAATCAAAAATTGATATGCTGCAAAAAAAGTACAGCGACCGTCGCGAAAAGTTGAATGCACAGAAGGCTCAACAGGAAAATCTGCTGCAACAGAAACTCTCGCAGGAAGCGCAGATGCGCGAAGGCATCGATGCCGTAGACAAATTCGCCATTTCGAGTCTTTGCCCGGAAAATTTGAAAGATGCGGGCGAAGAAGCCAATGCAAAAATCTGTGCGGACATTTTGAATGAACTTACGTGTAGCGTAGTGTATGAGCAGCGCCGCAACAAAGAACTGGAAGTCGCCGTCAACAAGTTCAGGGGACAGTTCTCCAGCCGCAATACCTTCAAGTTCAAGATGGAGCTTAATACCGAGCGCGATTATATGGATTTTGCCGATAATCTGAACGATTTCTTGCTCAATAACAAGATTGATGATTACCGGGAACGAACCAGCGGGCGTTACACGGACATCCTTTCCCGGATTGCGAAGGAAGTCGGTTATGTGAGCAAGCAAACATCCGAAATAGAAAAGATCATACACGATGTGAACCGCGATTTTGTGGAGAAAAATTTTGCCGGTGTCATTAAAAGCATCGCCTTGCGCACGGAAGAGTCTAACGACAAACTGATGCGCCTGATGCTCCGCATACAGGGATTCCATGCGGAAAATCAATATGCGATGGGCGATTTGAACTTGTTTTCTGGAGATGACCGTGAGAGCGTGAACCGCAAGGCGGTCGATCTTTTGTTGCAGTTTGTGAAGGCATTAAGTGAAGAACCTGGCCGAGATACGTTAAAACTTTCGGATGCCTTCCGTTTGCAGTTCCGTGTGGAAGAAAACGATAACGATACGGGCTGGGTCGATAAAATTTCAAATGTGGGCTCCGAGGGGACGGACGTGCTTGTGAAGGCGATGGTGAATATTATGCTCATCAATGTTTTCAAGACGCAGGTATCGAGAAAGTTTGGCGATTTCAAACTGCATTGCATGATGGATGAAATCGGCAGGCTTCACCCGAGCAACGTCAACGGTATTTTGAAGTTTGCGAATAGCCGGAATATCTATTTGGTGAACGGATCGCCGACGACTCAGAGCGTATCGGCATACAGATATACCTATTTGCTGGACAAGAACGCAAAATCGCAGACGATTGTGCGTCCACTCATTACCCGGAAGGATTCGTAAGTGTACAAAGTAACTGCCGCCCTTTTGGAAAAATTGATTGCTCTTTCAAATGGTGAGTGCTTGCCCGGGAGCCGGTTGAATGGCGAACTTGCGGAAGATCTTTTGCGCGAAGGGGTGTTGGTAAACAGATCCCATAAAAGCCGGGTTCTTTTTTATGCTCCGGAAGGAAAAGCTTTGCGGGAATATCTCGCGACTCGGGATGATGCCTTCAAGAATCTGGAAGGCTCCTTGCAAGTGATTCAACGGGCCTCGGATATTTCACGTGCGGAACAAGTTGATATTTCGGGAAATTCAAAGATCCGCAGCTCGCGAAGCTGTAAGGGATTCCTGATAAATTCATACGACTGCATAAATGCGAAACTGGATGGATCGTCTTTTGAAATAAATCCGCCGTGCGGTTCGTATCTTTTCGTTGCCGATTATGAGCGCTTTTTTCTGCCTGAAAATGTTGTTGTTGTCGGTGTCGAAAATATGGAAAACTTTCGCTATGTCGCCAGGCAGCGGTATCTATTCGAATCGCTGAAAGTTCCGGTTTTGTTCGTGGCCCGCTATCCGCAATCGGGCGATTTGATTCGCTGGCTGAAGATGATTCCGAATCTCTACATTCATTTCGGCGATCTGGACTTGGCCGGAATTCATATTTATTTGACGGAATTTTATGCAATGCTGGGGGAGCGCGCGAGTTTTTTTATTCCAGAAGATGCGGAAGCGCGGATAATGAACGGCAGCGAAAAACGCTATAACGATCAGATTGAGAAATTTGAAAAGATGATAGTGGCGGACTTGCGCGTAGAACCTCTTGCAGCGCTTATTCGCAAGTATCACCGAGGTTATGACCAGGAAGGGTTTATTGAATTTTAAGCCCCTCCGAATGGTTGTGATTGACGGAAGATCTCTGGATTCGTATATTTTGTTTGAAATATTCCAGAGGTTTGCGGGATGAAAATTTTAGATCTGCTCATAAAAAGTTGTGCTGCCTTCTCTGCGGTCGCGTGTATGGCTGGATGCGGGGAAAGTAATAGTAGCAGTAGTGCCACCCCAAGTTACTTGTCTTATGTAGACGAGGGTGGGGATACAGTCCGGGTGGAATATAAATCAGGTTCCTTTACAGATTCCCGCGACGGCCATAAGTACAAGACGGTTACTGTGGGCGATTACACCTGGATGGCCGAAAATTTGGTGTATGGTGGCGTAAACGATACAAATGAAAGCAAATACGGGACGCGTTATAGCTATTCCGCAGCATTGGACGCCTGCCCTGCAGGGTGGCATCTGCCTTCGTTTTCGGATTGGAACGCGTTGTTCAATATTTTGAAAGCGGTTTATGGCGACTCCGTGGGTTGGGCTCTTAAGTCTTCTTCGGGCTGGAACGGTGATGGTGAGGGAACCTCCGGGAACGGTGGCGATGTCATCGGCTTTTCGGCTCGGGCGGGCGGCCTTTCAAATGGGTATTACGGCGGCGAGGGTGAATATGCTGCTTTTTGGGTTAATGCGGCAAAGGATGAGGATGGTTACGCCTCGGCAATCCGGTTCGATTATGACGATGAAGGCTGGAATTTGCCAAATTTATATGCGGGACGGGCAGCGCTTTATGTCCGTTGTATAAATAATGCCAATACTATGCTCGGCACGTTGGGAACATGCAATGAGTCGAAGGAAGATTCCGTTGCCGTGTACAAGGACTATTATTTTACATGTAAAGATTCTAATTGGGTAAGTTCATCGAAAAATGAAATACTGAATTTTGAATTCGGCGCCTGCGAAAAGGCTCTGTTCAATTCGCAGAAGGTATTGAATGATACTTCTTATATTTGTGACGGCCGCGACTCGGGATGGCGCGTGTCTACGATGACAGAAGCTCTTGGCGAATGCTCTCTCGAGAACAAGGGAAAATTGAAATCTTATTTGAAAACGAAGTATATATGTGATGAGGGTTCATGGGATTATCAATGGAGGGAAGCTACAGCAAATGATATTTTGCCTGAGTGCACAAGCGACAAAAATACGGATTTTGAAGAGTATAACGATACGGCGTATATTTGCATGGATGGATCGTGGCAAAGACCTTCGGATGTAGAAACTGCGCTTGGAACGTGTTCCGAATCTTACAGGGGGAAAGTCAAGAATGCCGGGGATACGCAGTATGTTTGCATAAATCGCTTCTGGAGGCCGCTGAATATTGTTGAAAAGCAACTCGGCTCATGCACGCAGGATGGTGCAACAGGCGTGTTCGACGGAATAACTTTTACGTGCGATGCCAAGAGGTCTTTATGGCGCGGTATTTTGAATGGCAAGTATGGTGTGGTCGCCGTAGATTCTCTGCTTTGGCTGACCGATGATGTGTTTAATGGTCAATGGAGCGTTTCGCCTTTTAGCCACGGGACTTCTTCGACTGTATGCCCTGCAGGGTGGAAAATAACCAGTGACACTACGTGGAAAAGTTTATTTGAATATGCGAGAAAATATGGAGGATGGCAAGAACTAGCCCATGTTGATAGTGACAGTTCGCTTAATTTTTATGGGTTGAACTTACTTCAGAAGGAAAGCAATGTATATTATTGGCTTTCTTCTGCAACGACATTGAATAGTTGTGATTATGATGACAATTGCTCGGCACCGGCGGCTTCCATAGGTCCTTCTTCTTCAAGTATTAGTTCTTGCTGGGCATGCAATAGTTATGCGTCTGCGGGCGTATGTACGTCGACAGCGGCCATTCGCTGCGTAAAATCCGTTGAATAAATTCATTGGGGCCGTTAATCCTTCAAGGATGATAGCCGGTAGTGCCGATTTTATGACTGATTCAATTACTTTGTAATAAATGCGAAGGCCTCCCGTTGGGGAGGCCTTCATTATTGGGGCGGCTATAAGCCGGGTTTTGTGCAGGCCGAAGTCTGCGATGACCATCTATCTAGTGCCGCCGTTGCCGACGGCCTCAAGCGACCTACCCGAATTCCAACTGGCGCGGGCATTGCCAGGTTCCCTTGCGGGAACGGAATTCTGTTTGGTCTTGCACCGGATGGGGCTTGCCTAGCCGTTTTTGTCGCCAAAAACGCGGTGAGCTCTTACCTCGCCATTTCACCCTTACCAAACGCTTGCGCGCCGGCGGTCTGTTTTCTGCTGCGCTATCCGTCGCATCTCTGCGCCTGGACGTTATCCAGCATCCTGCCTTGTGGTGCCCGGACTTTCCTCCCTTGCTAGTGAAAGCAAGGGCGGCCATCCGCTGCCCCCGACAAATGTAGCATTTTTTGTTATCGTTGAGATATGAAAATGTGCCTGCGCGTTGTAGGAATCGTTTTTTCCGTTGCTATCGTTTTGATTACTGCGGCAGTTTTTATGGTTCCTCCCATTGCTATTAAATGGTTGACCGTTTTTGAACGCGATGATTCGGCAAAGTTCGTCTCTTTCAAGGAACTTTTTGTGAATGCTGATCCGACTTGCCTTTTTGTGGGCGATATCGGCCTTTCAGAAGTTCGCTTGGCAGGGCCTTATGCCAGCAATTCATTTAATTCAGGCGATATTCTTCAGAAGGTGACCTCGGAAAATTTGGTTGTAGGCATGGCAAGTCCGGATGAACTTATTAGTTTTAAAGGTGAACCCGTTTATGGGTTAATGGTGGATTTTAAGTGAAGCTCTTGTTCGTGTTTTTTGCTTTTTGTGTTTCGTCTGCTATTGCTGCAGTAGATTCTCTAGCCTTTTTTAGGGTGGATTCGATTGTTTGTAATCCAGGCGATGCGTTTGATGACGCTAAGGCTTACCGTTATACGGATAGTCTGCTTTATCACATAGGCAATGTGATTCATCTGGAGACTCGGGAGACGGTTATAAAAAAACTGGTATTGTTCGATGTCGGCGATAGCGTTAATTTGTATCAGTTGATCGAAAGCGAACGCATCCTGCGTGAACAGACCTACATTTCAGATGCTCATATTGCAAGAGACGTTTCGCCGGACGGTAAAAATATTTTGTATGTGAATACGAGCGATAATTGGACGCTTACGATTCCCGTATCACTTGAAAAGCCTGGCGACCATTATTATTACGGTATCGGGCTTCAAGATAATAACTTCTTGGGATTTGGTCAGACGGTTGGCGTTTATTATGGGCACAATGAATTCCGCGATATGTTCTCGCTGCTTTACAACAACAGTAATTTCCTATTCAGGCATAATGTCTTAAATGCTTCCGTTTCCAAGAATACGGACGGCTTTTTGCACAGCGTGGCCATGTATTTGCCATATCTTTCCCGCTCCAAGAACCAATGGGCTTATACAGTGGAAGGTATGGCCCGGAAATCTGACCGCACCTATTATTGGTCGGGAAAATTGCCATCAGCGGTGGTTCATGTAGAGTACCCGGATTCGCTGAGGGATTCGCTTTCTTCTTATAATTCCCATCACCGGAACGCTATTTTAAAAGTGAAAAAATTTGAGGAAGATTCGGCTAGCTTCCGCATAGGGCGTTCTTTTGGTAGCGAAGATTTGAAGGTGTATTTATCTGCGAGCTACGATTATCATACATCCGGTAAGAATTTTAGTTCAGCAAGGCGCTACTTGTTTGTGAAGGAAGGACAAGTTTTCGCATTGGATTCCGCTGTGATAGACGATTGGATTCCAGAATGGCTCGATTCCCGCATAGGGACATCTATTACTTTGTCTAGAATCCGATATGACCGCTTGGTGAACTTCCGGCATGCGAAATGGACGGAGGATGTGGACAAAGGCTATACAATAAAAGTGGGGCTTTCCCGCAATTTTGAAGATTTGGGGGCTTCGGATAATGATTTCCGCTTGGATTACAATATTTATCTAGCGCTGGGTTCCCGGATGCATCATGTGACCTTGAGATCGAATTCGCATTTTTATTTTAATGAAGATGAACGCCGCGATATCTATGAATCGGCATCGGGCGAATATATTTGGCGCTCGAATGAATGGTTCTCTTCGCTTCTTTATGGGAAAGTGGATGCTTACAAGCGTTCGGCGTATGGAAACCAGCTCTCGCTGGGTGGTCTTGAAAACGAGGAATTCTATGGCTTCCCGGCATCGCTTTATACGGGACAGGCCCGCTTTTTTGGCACTGTGGAAGAGCGATTCTTTCCGCATTTTGAGTTGGGGACGGTTGTTCCTGTTTTTGCAGCCTTTTTGCGCGCGGGAGAAACTGCAAATGATGTCCATTTATTTGAACCCCGAGACTTGACTTATGCGGTGGGATTCGGAGTGCGCTTTGTGATGACAAAGTCCGTTACCGGGCTTGTAAACCATTTGGATGTGAGCTGGCCGTTAAATGGTCCGCTTGTTTCTCCCGTCCCGCGTTTTGCCATTATCGGTTTATTTACATTATAATTCAAAAGGAATTCCTATGGCTGGTATTTTAGCAACGAAAACGGCGGCAAAAGTGGTACCTACGTGGAAAAGAAGGCTCTCTCTAGTAGAAATGACCATAGGCGTAATTTCTATGATTCTCGGCCTTTGGGTTAGCATACTCGTGTTCCACGAAGGCTATTTTATGGGTGCCTTGATGCTGGTGGTGACGGGCCTTGTCAGCGTGGTGCTCGGCTGGAAGGAATTCAAAGGATACTCAGGGCCGAATTGGCAGGAATTGTTTTTGAAAATTGTACGCCGTACATTTTTTTTCATGAATACTATGCTTTCCATTGTAGTTGCGGGAACGCTTGTTTCTATGATTTAACTTGTTTTTAAATTCTATTGACAGAAAGCGGCCATTTAAATTATTGCTATCCGAAGGATGTCCGTTCTTGATGGAACTATTTCATTGTAAAAAGAGCGTTCCCTTGCGGGAGCGCCCTTTTTATTGCACAGAAGAAAATTTATGCCCTATTTTTTTAGCAGTGTTTTTTGATAGATTCCTTCGCCTGTTGTTGCACGGGCAATGTAGGCGCCCGTCTTAAGGCTTTGCAAATTAAGCGTATTCTTGGAGGAGACCGAGCAAAGGGAGATTGTCCCGTCCATACGGAGGATTTCAATTTTTTTGACTGTAGGGCTGTTTACCATGAGGAGCGAAGAATTTTTATTGAATGAAAGCCTGTTCTTGAGGGTCTTTGCCCCTCGGCGTGCGATCTTTGTTCTGTCACTGACAATGATTTTGATGACGAAGAGGTATGCGACGTCTCCCTTTGTGATTGTATGTGTGCCGGCATCAAGAGTAAGAGTGACAACTCCGCTAGTCGCTGTGTATTTGGTTCCGTCGATGGCGACTGTTCCTGCAAAGTCATTGCTGAGGTAGAGTGTTAGTGTTGCAGAAACGCCAAGCGTAAATGATATGTTCGTGGTACTTTCCATCTTGAGGCAAGTGAAAAGAGAATCGCTGTTATAAAGGAGAGTGTCTTTGCCGTCGGAAAGGTTGCCTGTAATGCTGAAGTATTCGCTGAGCGTTCCTTCGTCTTCAAAGATGTGAGAAATGCTTGTGTTGATAACGGTCTTGCCATCCACAACAGTCGCGCTGCTGGAAGATGTTGTTGTGGAAGAGCTGGATGTTGCATTTCCGCTGGAGCTAGAGGTCGTCGTAGAAGAAGAGCTTGTTGTGGAACTCGAAGATGAAAAATTTTCGCTAGAACTTGATGTGTAGACGACGCCTTCTCCTTGGACGGATACAAGTGTGGTGGTGTAGTTTGTGAGTTCGCTCTTGAGTGTTGCATCGACTGCGGAGGCGGTGTCATCGGATGAGTTGACGAATGTCCATTGGAAATCACCTCCGTTTATGCGGCCTGCGTAAGTGGTGACTTTAGTTTTGGCGGTAGCGGGCTCGTCGGCGGTATAAGTGTACATGGAGCTTTGAGTGTCAAAGTTGCTGTAATGGTTTGCGCCTTGGTAGGAGGTAATGCTAGAGGGAACCGTTGTGGATTTGCTAGTGACTACATAGGCATCGTAATCCGCTGTGGTCGTGATTCCTTGACTGGAAGCGGCGGCAGTCGAACCCTTAACTGTATAGGAGCTTGCGCCGTATGGAATGAATGTATAGGTGCCTTCCATATAGTTGTTATACGCCTTGATGACGCCGCCGTCTTCGCCGGAGAACGTTCCGTTGTCTTCGTTGCGAGCGGTTCCGCCGGCATAGAGATCGCTGCCCTGTTCGGAAGTGAGCATCGGGTATTTGCAGTTGCGGAAATAGTTGTTTTCCATGAACAGGGAAGAACCGAGAGTACTCCCTGCGCCGTATTTTGCGTTGCCATCATAGTAGTTGTTGTAAACGTGCGCGTTGTAATAGCGGACGCGCGGATGGCGGCTATCGGAATGGTCGTACCAGTTGTGGTGATAGGTGATGTAGTAAGCTCCGTTTTCGTAGCTCTTGACGCCTTCGCTAAGACCTAGCAAATTGGATTTTCCATTGTCCCAGAAATGGTTATAGGAGAAGGTGATGTAGTTGGATTTTTTGCAATCGAGCGCGCCGTCGCCTTTCACTTGGTCCGCGTCGCTACCGGCGTCGCCATAGAAGAAATCGTTGTTGTGTACCCAAATATAGGTATTGCCCTGCTGAAGGCCGATATTGTCGCCTTCGCCGCTATTCACGTTCATAATACCGAGATTGCGGATTTCGACGTTTGTTCCGTTCTTGATACGGATACCCCAGCCATTGACCGTTGCATCTTCGCCGATGCCTTCAAGTGTAATGTGGGAATTGTTGCTATTGCTGTTTTCAATCACGATGTCGCCGCTGTACATCGTTGTAAGGTCTGTGATTGTTCCGATAAGGCGGATTATAATCGGGCGGGTTTCGTAGCCCTTCTTAATACCGTCGAGGATATTCTGGAGGCCTGTGCAGGAGGTTGTTGAGCCGCTGCTGCTGGTAGTAACGGCGAGTGAAATGGCATCCTTGTTGGATTCTGTTACGTAAAGAATGACGGCTCCGCTCATCGGAGTTCCGTCCGTATTGTAGGCGCCTGGAATGTGGCTATTGGTGAAGGAGAAGCCGGAACGGTCGTTTGGGATAACATTGAGGGCACTTGTAGTGGCGTTTTCTGTTTCGCTGCCGGATGCGACTGCTGCGATTTTAATGGTGTAGCTACCTGCTTTGAGGCCGGGAATATCGGCGCGGTAATAGGAGCCGTAGCTGCGGATGAGCGCGTCATCGATTTGGATGTTCGTAGATCCATTGCCCGTGTAATAGGCTTTGTAGCTCGTAGCCCCGCTGACGGGCGCCCATTCTGCATAGGCGGATTCAAGCCAACCGGCGGCATTGTTGATAGTAAGCGCTTGTGCTGCCGTAAAGCCAAGTGAAAGAGCTAACGCCGTGAGAGAAAAATGCAATCCCTTCATGATGCAGGTCCTTTGATAAGGGTTCTATATGTTCTCAATATTTATAATATAAATTATAACTAGTATCAAACGCAATAGAGTGCGAAAAATATTACTTTGACGTTTTTTTTGAATAGAATTAGTATAAAGTTGCATTTTTAAAATGTTATTTTTTTTATATGTTCTCAAAAATATTACTATTAAAATAAAAAAATTGGCGGTATTTAAAAAACGCTTCTTTTTTAGAGGCTATTTTTAGGTTGTATTTTTTGTTTTGACGTTTTCTTGTATGAAAATTGTAAACAAAATGGTTACAAATTTCGTATAAAAATCCTTTTTGTTTACATTCTATCTATACTTAGGCATGGGTATTGGGAATTCTTCATTTTTTGGGATAGAATCTATGCATTTTAAAGAGTTCTTTGGCCTTCGGATTGCGCTTCTTTTACTTTCTCTGTTGCTTTTTATTCTCATGCCGTTTTTTTTGCCGAATGATGCCGGCGTGTACCTTATTGCGTTCTACTCCGTCTTAGCTTGCTTGATAGCGTGTCTCGCCTTGTTTGGGCATTTTTCGAAAAGAATAAAATCGAAAAAAATGCGTGAAGATATTGAGATTCCCCCTGCCACGGCGGACACGACTGTTTCCCGTGATTATCGGAAAGATTTTGTGGAGAAGGAAAACTTGCTCAAGTTCATGTTTGAAGTCTCTTCGGACGGCCTTTGGGAATTTGATTTGGCAACAGGTAAGGTGACTTGGTCGGAACATGCTGCAGAAGCTTGTGGTATTGGCAAGGATTTGGGTGATTCTTTTGAAGTGCTCAAAGGAGCAATGCTAGAAAAGGATCGCGGCGATTTTTTGAAGGCTTTGCCGGAAGCCCTTGCTCAGAATAAACAATTTGGCATAGAAACGCGCATTTTTGATGCCTTCGGCAAGGAACGGCTGCTTCTTTTGTGTGGAAAGCCCCAGTTGAATGAAGAGGGACGGGCTATCCGCATGGTGGGGCGTCTTTCTGATGTGACGGATATGCGCCGCGCCGAACGCAATTTGTTCTATTCTGCGTTTCACGATCCTTTGACTGGAGCGAAGAACCGTCAGTTTTTCTTAGACCGGGTTAGGGATGAAATTTCGCGCAGCGAAGTCCGCCCGGATTATCTTTTTGCGGTCATTCTTTTGGATATCGACCATTTTACGGCAGTGAACGATTCGTTTTCCCATCAGGTGGGCGACAAGCTTTTGCGGATTGTTTCGGACCGCATTTCGGAAGGTTGCCGCCAGAACGATGTGGTGGCGCGGATTAACGGAGATGTCTTTGGAATTATACTCCGAAACATAGAAGGCCGCGGTACGGATACGGAAGTCAAGGC
>JALNVO010000038.1 GCA_023231365.1 Fibrobacteraceae bacterium
GACACTATCACGATCGACGTCGAGCTCATCGCGCCAGTCGCAATGGAAAACCAGCTCCGCTTCGCCATCCGCGAGGGTGGCCGCACGGTCGGTGCTGGATCCGTAACTGAAATCATCAAGTAAAAGAGATAACCTATGCCAAGAGAACTCATTACGCTTGAATGCACTGATTGCCATCAGCGTAACTATGATTGTGATAAGAACAAACGTCTTCATCCTTCCCGTGTGGAATACAAGAAGTACTGTCCGTTCTGCCGCAAGCATACAGTTCATAAGGAAACAAAGTAAGGAAGTTTCTTTAGGTCGGTAGCTCAATTGGTAGAGTTACGGTCTCCAAAACCGTCGGTTGGGGGTTCGATTCCCTCCCGACCTGCTTCTTCCTCTTCCGGAGTCATGAAATGCAAAAGATTCAGCAATACATCAAAGAAGTTATCCAAGAAATGAAGAAGGTCACGTGGCCTACTTGGGAAGAATTGAAAGGTTCTACTTTGGTCGTAATGCTTTTTAGCGTTGTCATGGGATGCTATATTGCAGCTATAGATCTCGGATTATCGTTTTTAGTTGACAAACTGCTGGGTCGTGGGTAATTTATGGCTATGAAGTGGTACGCTGTCCATACGTTCTCTGGTCAGGAAAGCAATATAAAGAAAAATCTTGAACAGTTGATTGAGCGCGAAGGCGTTCAGGATAAGTTCGGGCGGATTCTCATTCCGCAGCGCACTGTCCAAACTAATGTCCGCGGAAAGCGCCGAACTGTAGTTCAGAACCTTTTCCCGGCATATTTAATTATAGAGATGGAGCTGGACGAGCTCACCCAGCACCTGGTAACGACCATTCAGGGCGTTACCCATTTCGGAGGAACCAGTCGCCAGAACAAGGTGCCTGTTCCTCTTCGTCAGAGCGAGGTCGATGTCCTTTTGGGTGTTGAATCTCAAAGCACTCAAGATGATGTGATCCAAAATCCTTACATTGTCGGTGATCGCGTTTGCATTAAGGAAGGTCCGTTCAAGGGCTTCGATGGCAGCGTAGAGGAAATCTTGACGGAGAAGAACAAGCTCCGTGTGATGGTTTCTGTCTTCGGTCGTCCTACGCCAGTGGAATTGGGCTTTAATCAAGTAGAAGCGGTTTCGTAATTTCGGATTTTGAAACGGAGAATAAAAAGTGGCTAAGAAAATAACAGGTTTTATAAAACTTCAGATCCCCGGTGGTGCAGCAAACCCGTCTCCTCCGGTTGGTCCTGCCTTGGGTCAAAAGGGCGTGAACATCATGCAATTCTGCAAGGCGTTCAATGCACAGACTCAGAACGAAAAGGGAATGATCATTCCTGTGGTCATCACCGTCTATGCCGACAAGAGTTTTACTTTCATCACGAAAGTACCTCCTGTATCTGTCCTCATCAAGAAGGCAGCAGGCATTGAGACCGCTTCTGGTGAACCTAACCGTAAAAAGGTTGGAAAGATCACCAAAGCTCAGGTCAAGGAAATTGCCCAGAAGAAACTTCCTGACTTGAATACTATCGACATCGAATCCGCAATGCATATGGTTGCGGGCACAGCACGCTCGATGGGCGTGGATGTGGTTGAATAAAAGCAGGCAAGACCTTAACCGTTAGATGTATCTGACAGGAAACACCATGTTCAGAGGAAAAAAATACAAGAAAGTAGCTGAAGCTTACGACCATACCAAAGAGTATGGACTTGAGCAGGCGCTCGAAATTCTTAAAAAGTCCGAGCTGAAGTTTGACCAGACGGTCGAACTCCATTTCAATCTCGGTGTGGATCCCAAAAACTCCGATCAAGCTGTCCGTGGCACGGTTGTGCTTCCAAACGGCACCGGTCGCAAGGTCCGCGTTCTCGTATTCTGCAAGGATAACAACTTCCAGGCTGCGAAGGATGCCGGTGCCGATTATGTCGGTGGCGCAGACTTGGTCCAGAAAATCCAGGAAGGCTGGCTTGACTTTGATGCGGTCATTGCTACTCCCGACATGATGCCGGTGATTAGTAAGGTCGCTCGCGTTCTTGGCCCTCGTGGACTTATGCCCAGTCCTAAGTCGGGAACTGTGACGATCAACGTCGCCCAGACCGTCAAGGAACTCAAGGCCGGTAAAATTCAGTACCGCGTCGATAAGGGTTCTAACGTACATGCCCCAGTTGGCAAGCTTTCCTTCTCTGTCGCCCAACTTGTTGAAAACGCAAAAGTTGTGATCGACTCTGTTGTGAAGTCCAAGCCGCAGAACGCTAAGGGCACATACATTAAGAGCCTTTCCATCACGGCTACTATGACCCCGAGCGTGAAGCTTGACATGGGTCTTACACGATAGGAGATAACAATGAAAGCTGTAGTTAAAAAACAACAGACGGTTGATTCTATCGTAAAGTCCTTCGAAGGCGCCGCTGCAATTTACCTTCTCAACTATGAAAAGATGCCTGTCGAAATTGACAGTCAGCTTCGCCGTAGTCTCAAGGCAAAGGGTGTCAAGTACATAGCTGTGAAGAACACGCTCCTCAAGCGAGTTCTCACAAAGATGCAGATCTCGGGCCTCGATGAATACCTCAAGGGTGCAACGTCCGTTATGGTCGGCTTTGAAGAAGATCCGCTTCTTCCGGCACGCGAAATCGAAGCTTTTCATAAAGCAAATCCCGATTTCCTTGTTGCTAAGAGCCTCTTCCTTGAAGGAAAGGTCAGACCAGGTAGCGATGTTGTGAATCTTTCCAAGATTCCGGACCGCAAGGGCATGCTTGCTCAGTTGGTCACGATCATTCTTGGACCTGGTTCTACAATCGCGGGTCAGATCAAGACGCTCACAGAGAAATTGGAAAAAGAGGCTGGCGCTACCGCCTGATCTCAAACACAACCAAACAAACAACTTTTCAAAACGGAATAATTGGAGAAACACATCATGGCAACAGATATCAACGCTATTGGTGATCAAATCGCGGGTCTTACCCTTCTCGAAGCCAAGCAATTGGCCGACTACCTCAAAGAAAAGCATGGCATCGAAGCTGCTCAGGGCGGCGTCATTGTCGCTGCTGCTGCAGGCGGAGCCGCTGCTGCTGAAGAAAAGACTGAATTCGACGTTATTCTCGCCGAATGCGGTGCTGAAAAAATGCAGGTCTTGAAGGCTGTTCGCACGATTACTGGACTTGGCCTCAAGGAAGCCAAGGACTTGGTCGAAAAACCGAATAGCGTGGTCAAGGAAGCTGTGGCTAAGGCCGACGCAGAAAAGATGAAGAAGGATTTGGAAGCCCTTGGAGCCAAGGTCGTTCTCAAGTAATGCCTTCATTTCATTGATTTGATAAACCAAAACGCCTGCACGAACGTGTAGGCTTTTGGTGTCTTTCCCGTATTCATGGTTTTTCACCGGATGAGGTATTTTCAATGATGGAGCGAAAAAGCTATTCCTCCAATAAGTTCCAACTGGAACTTCCGTATTTGGTCGAAGTCCAAAAAGCTTCCTATGATCAGTTCCTCCAAACGGGCGTTCCCTTAGAGAAACGCCTCAAAGTTGGTCTGGAAAGAGTCTTCCAAGATATTTTCCCCATCACTGATATGAAGGAGCTCTTCGCATTAAAGTACGAAGGTTACTTCTTTGGCATTCCAAAATACAGTCTTCAGGAATGCCGTGAACGCGGGTTAACCCATTCGGTTCCTTTATATGCGAACCTTTCTCTTCAAGTTTTTGAAGAAGATGGCGAAGATCGCAAGCTCAAAGAAGAAATCAAGAATGATGTTCTGATTTGCGAACTTCCGATTATGACCGATAATGGAACGTTCATCATCAATGGGGCGGAACGCGTTGTCGTGTCCCAGCTTCATCGCTCTCCTGGCGTAAGCTTTGACGAGGAACTCCTTCCTAATGGGCGATCCGATTTCAAGAGCCGCATCATTCCCCATCGCGGTGCCTGGGTGGAATTCAATACGGATGGCGATGTACTCTATTTAATCATCGACCGCAAGAAAAAAATCCCGGCAACGGATCTTCTCCGCTGCATCGGCTTTGAAACGACTGGCGAAATCATCAATCTTTTCTATGGCGACATAGAAAAAGTGGTCCTCGATCCGGCTAATCTCGAAGCTTATAATGGCCGCGTAATCGCTGCAGATGTTATTGACAAAAATTCGGGTGAAGTCATTCTCGATGCTAACCGCACTTTTGATGACAAATGCGCAGCCCGTTTAAGCGAAAGCGGTGTTTTTGACGTTTCCTTCTTGGCAGAAGAAGAAGAAGACCAGCTTATTCACAACACCTTGACTGCCGACAAGTGCCGCACGAAGGAAGAGGCTCTCAAGCTTATCTATTCCGTGACGCATCAGTCTCAGGAAGAAGCACCGAACCTTGCTACTGCTGAAATTTTCTTTGAAAATATGTTTCTCCGCGATCCTCGCAAGTATGATCTCGGAGAGGTTGGACGTTATCGTTTGAATGCAAAGGTATATTCCGCAGCGATCGAGAAGGTCCTTGCTGAAAAGGGCCTTTCCAAGCCGTCTCTTACCACGATGACGATGACCGAAGCCGATTTCCTCGGCATTATCGAATATATGGTGGGCCTCTATTGCGGTAAGGATGGCTACATCCTTGACGATATCGACCATTTGGGCAACCGCCGTACCCGTTCTGTGGGTGAGCTCCTTGCCAACCAACTTTCTGTCGGCCTCAGCCGCATGAGCCGCGTCATCCGCGAAAATCTTTCCCTTCGCGAAAGTGAAGGCCTTACTCCGCGTGATCTCGTAAATACGAGAACGGTCAATTCCGTTGTGCAGGCTTTCTTCGGATCTAGCCAGCTTTCCCAGTTTATGGATCAGATGAACCCGCTTTCTGAGCTTACTCACAAGCGCCGTCTCTCTGCTTTGGGACCTGGAGGACTTTCCCGCGAACGCGCTGGCTTCGAAGTCCGTGACGTTCACTATACGCACTATGGCCGCCTTTGCCCGATTGAAACTCCTGAAGGCCCGAATATCGGTCTTATCAACTCTCTTGCCACTTATGCCGTCATCAACCATTTCGGCTTTATCGAGACTCCGTACCGCATTGTCGGTTTAGTGGAGTTCAAAGATGCTGAGGGCAAGGTCTGCTATTTCCCGGAAGACAAGTGGCATTTTGGTTTGTTCAAGGGCTTTGTCCGCGAACCGCGCCTTTTTGTACAGCTTGAGCTTTCCCAAAAGGAAATGGAGCAAGTCCGTTATAATTTGGACAACAATCAGCGTATCTTGTTTGATTCGTTCATCAATAAGGTGTTCGAATTCAAGAAAAATGGCAAGAGCTTGTTCATGCGGAATGGCACAGCTCTGGAAGCCTTTAACGGAAAGGCTGATTATGTCCTTCAGTCTTCTATGATTTATTCCGTGGTTTCTTCTTTCGTCGTTTATCTTACAGCTGATGAAGAAGATGCCTACAATATCGCGCCAGCCAATACTCCGCTCGTCTCCGCTGGTTTTGATCATCTTTTTGATCCTATGCTTGCAACGGTAAAGGATGAAGATGATAGGAAGATCCTTCTTGATCGCCATCAGCACTCCGTCTTCAAGGAAGATTTCGTGATGATCCGCGCGAGGGATGAATATCCCCTCAAAGCTCGCATTCAAGCGGGTGGCAAGGTGGACGATTCCGACCGTTTTGTCAAAGGTCTTGTTCCGACAATTGATGCTTCTGTATTTGATTCCGACAGCGAAGCCGCTTCTGCCCGCATCGATCTTATGGATGTTTCTCCGCAGCAGATCATTTCTATTGCTGCAGGTCTTATTCCGTTCCTCGAACACGATGATGCAAACCGTGCTTTGATGGGCTCCAACATGCAGCGCCAGGCAGTGCCTCTGCTCCGTGCAGAAGCTCCTGTCATCGGTACGGGTCTTGAACGTCGTGCTGCCCTTGATTCGGGTACCTTAGTGCGTGCTAAGCATGCCGGACGTATCAAGTTCGTTGATGCGATGAACGTTGTTGTGGAACGTGGAACGAAGGATGCCGATGGTGAATTCCATCCATTGGAAGGCCTTGGCGAAAATTTTGAATTTCTCGGCCACGAACCAATTGATGAATATGTTCTTCGCAAGTTTGAGCGCTCCAATCAGGACTCTTGCATTAATCAGAAACCAGTTGTGAACGTCGGTGATTTTGTTGAAGTTGGCGATGTTCTCGCTGACGGCGCTTCTACGGATCATGGCGAACTCGCTTTGGGAAAGAATATTCTCATCGGATTTATTCCCTGGAATGGTTACAACTACGAAGACGCTGTCATCATTTCCGAAGAATTGGCCATTAAGGATTCTTTCACTTCTATTCATATTGAAGAATATGAAGTAGAAGTCCGTGATACGAAGCGCGGACCTGAAGAACTTACCCGCGAAATTCCGAACGTCGGTGAAGAAGCTCTCAAGAATCTCGATGAACGCGGTATTGTCCGTGTCGGTGCCGAAGTCCATGCGGATGACATCCTCGTTGGCAAGGTGACCCCGAAGGGCGAAACGGAACTTTCTCCAGAAGAAAGACTTTTACGCGCTATCTTCGGCGAGAAGGCTGGTGATGTACGTGATTCTTCCTTGGTTGCTCCTCCAGGTATGAAGGGCGTTGTTGTTGAAACTCGCGTATTCAGCCGCAAGGATCATTCCGACAAGAAGAGCCGCGCCGAGGATCAAGAAAATATCAATGCCATTAAGGCTAAGTTCCAAGCGGAAATTGATAAGATCAAGAGCGCTTGCTCCGATAATTTGGTTGAAATACTTTCAAACCAGATTTCAGGCAAGATTCTCAATGATGAAACTCACGAAGTTCTCATTCCAGAAGGATCTACTTTAACTGAAAAGACTCTCCGGAGTATGGATCTCCTCAAGGTGTCCTCTTCTTCCGTCCTCGCTCGTGACAACGCGGCTCGAGAAGAAAAGGCAAAGAGCCTTCTTTCCGTTGCGAAGGAATCTCTCGACCGCTTGACCCGCACGATGGAGAAGGAAATTGACAAGGTCACTAAGGGAGATGAACTCAAGCCCGGTGTTCTCCAGACTGTCAAGGTCTACATTGCCAAGAAACGCCGCCTCTCCGTTGGTGATAAGATGGCCGGCCGTCATGGTAACAAGGGCTGTGTTTCCAAGATTGTGCCCGTCGAAGATATGCCGTTCACAGAAGACGGAAGACCTTTGCAGATCCTTTTGAATCCGCTTGGCGTGCCTTCCCGTATGAATGTGGGTCAGGTGCTTGAAGTTCACTTGGGCTGGGCTGCTAAGGTGCTCGGTTTCAAAGTTGCAACTCCTGTGTTTGACGGCGCTTCCTTTGATGATATTGTGAATGATCTTGAAAAGGCTTATCAGAAGATGCCTATTGTCGACTACAAGATGGATCCGGAACACGGTCACATCATTGGCAAGGCTAAGGTTTTTGATGGCCGTACGGGAGAACCATTCCTCAATCCGGTCACGATCGGCTATATGTATTACTTGAAGCTCGGTCACTTGGTTGAAGACAAGATTCATGCCCGTTCTATTGGTTCCTATGCTCTTGTTACCCAACAGCCTCTCGGCGGTAAGAGCCAATTTGGTGGTCAACGCTTCGGTGAAATGGAAGTCTGGGCTCTTGAAGCTTACGGCGCAGCCTATACGCTTCAGGAACTTCTCACTGTCAAGTCCGATGACGTGATGGGTCGTTCCAAAATCTATGATGCAATTGTCCATGGCAAGAATACTCCGGAACCGGGTGTTCCTGAATCCTTCCGCGTGATGATCCGCGAAGTTCATTCCCTCTGCCTCGACATCAAGACTACTGGAGATAAGTAATATGTCAGAAGATACTTTTGAATATTCTGAAAATACCGGTGATATTTCCATTCACTTGGCTTCTCCGGAACTGATTCGCCATTGGTCTTATGGCGAAGTCACTAAGCCTGAAACTATCAACTATCGTTCATTCAAGCCAGAGAAGGATGGTCTTTTCTGCGAGAAGATCTTTGGACCTGTCAAGAACTGGGAATGCAACTGCGGTAAGTTCAAGCGCATCCGCTATAAGGGCGTTATCTGCGACCGTTGCGGCGTTGAAGTTACCCATTCCAAGGTTCGTCGTGAACGTATGGGCCATATTGACTTAGCCATTCCTCTCGCCCATACTTGGTTTGTGAGGAACCAGCCGTGCGTTATCGGTTCTATTCTCAACATTGACACAAAATCCCTCGACAACATCATTTACTATGAAAAGTATGTGGTGCTCGATCCTGGAGATACGGATCTCCAGCAGAACGAGCTCATCGATGAAAATAAGTATGTCGATTTGCTCAACGAAGGGCGTCATTTCGATGCGAAGATGGGGGCTTCTGCTATCAAGCAGCTTCTTTCCCGCATTGATTTTGTCGAACTTGCCGACGAACTCCGCGTGGAAGCTTCCTCCAAGTCCAAGACGAAACGCGATGAAGCTGTCAAACGTTTGAAGATTGTCGAAGCGTTCAAAAAGTCCCAAATGGATGATTTCCGCTCTTATTACGATGATCCCGAAGCCCGCAAGAATAGCGATATGCCTTGGGTTAAGGATTTGGCTGAAAAGGTTGACGAGTTCAAGTTTGGCATAATGGATTCTAATGGTGACCGCAAGGGTGGTTATGCCGCAAAGATCGCGGACAAGGATTTTATCCTTCTTGACGCGTTCGACGCTTTCCGTGCCGCCTATCCGAAAGAAGCGAAGAATTTAAGCAACCAGCCTGAATGGATGATTCTCGACGTTCTTCCTGTGATTCCGCCAGATCTCCGCCCGCTCGTTCCGCTTGATGGAGGTCGTTTTGCCACCTCTGATTTGAATGAACTTTATCGCCGTGTCATCAACCGCAATAACCGTTTGAAGAAGTTGATCGATATCCGCGCTCCCAATGTGATTCTCTGCAACGAAAAGCGCATGCTTCAAGAAGCAGTGGATCAGCTTTTTGATAGTGGCCGCCGTACGGCTCGTGCCGGTTCCAATCGCCCGCTCAAGTCCCTTTCCGAACTTTTGAAGGGAAAGCAGGGCCGCTTCCGTATGAACTTGCTCGGCAAGCGCGTCGACTATTCAGGGCGTTCCGTGATCGTCGTCGGCCCCGAGCTCAAGATGCACCAGTGCGGACTTCCGAAGCGCATGGCTCTTGAATTGTATAAGCCGTTCATCATCCAGCGTTTGGAAGAAGATGGCGTTGTGTATACTCTCAAGGCTGCTAAGAAATTTGTGGATGCAGAACGTCCCGAAGTCTGGGATATTCTCGAACAAATTATTGAAGACCATCCGGTGATGCTCAACCGCGCACCGACCCTTCACCGCTTAGGCATCCAGGCGTTCTATCCAAAGCTTATCGAAGGAAGCGCCATTCGTCTTCACCCTCTCGTTTGTACCGCTTTCAATGCGGACTTCGATGGTGACCAGATGGCCGTGCACCTCCCGCTTTCTTTTGAAACTCAGCTCGAATGCCGCGTGCTGATGCTTTCTTCCAATAACATTCTTCACCCGGCTTCCGGTCAGCCTATTGCTGTGCCGGGCCAGGATATTGTCCTCGGGCTTTATTATATCTCCAAGCCCCGTCCCGGCTGCAAGGGTGCTGGAATGAAGTTCTCCGATTCTGCTGAAGCCCTTCGTGCTTATGCGAACGGAGCAATTGACCTTAATGCGGAATGTTATCTCCATCTCCCAGCCGGTCGCAAGATCTATATGGGTGCATTGGAGAAGGATACCCCGTGCACGATGGAACTTCCCGATGACAATGGTAACATTGATGTACTCGCCAAGGCCCACGAAAAGGTCAAGTTCCTTACTCTTAAGGAACCATCAATGATCAAGACTACGATGGGACGTATCGTTCTTAATGAAATCATCCCGAACATCGTTGGCTTTTCCAACGAAATATTCAACAAGAAGGTGATTGCTAAGTCTATTGATGATCTTTATCGCAGAAGCGGCAACCGCGTTACGGTGGAATATTTGGACAATCTCAAGGCCCTCGGTTACAAGTGGGCGACGATTTCCGGTTCTTCCGTAGCTATTGCTGAAATGATCATTCCGCCCGAGAAGCAGAAAATGCTTGACGATGCAACGGAAAAGGTCAATAAGATCCGCGAGCTTTACGAAGAAGGCGTGATCACGGACGGTGAACGTTATAACCAGATCATTGATGTCTGGTCAAGAACTACGACCGATGTGGCCGCCCGCCAGTGGGATCTCCTTTCTCACGACCGCGATGGATTCAACCCTGTTTATATGATGGCCGATTCCGGTGCCCGTGGCAGCCGCGAACAAATTAAGCAGCTTTCCGGTATGCGCGGCTTGATGCAGAAGCCGACCAAACAGCTCGGCGGTCAAGAAGTCATCGAAAACCCGATTAAGTCCTGCTTCCGCGAAGGCTTGAATGAAATGGAATATTTCATTTCTGCTCATGGTGCCCGTAAGGGGTTGGCTGATACGGCTTTGAAAACGGCTGATGCCGGTTACTTGACCCGCCGTTTGGTCGATGTTGCTCAAGATCTGGTTGTCGTTGAAAACGATTGCCATACTACGAATGGAATTGACGTTTCCGCCTATAAGGATGGAGATGACACGATCATTCCGATCGAAGAACGCTTGCTCGGCCGTGCTCCAGTTGAAGATATCAAGCACCCGGTTTCGGGCGAAGTGATTGTCAAGGCTGGAGAACTCGTGACAGAACGCGATCTTCCGAAAATTTCCGCAACAGGTCTTGAACACGTCAAGATGCGTTCTGTGCTCACTTGCGAATCCACGAATGGCGTTTGCGCTAAGTGCTATGGTCGTATGCTTTCTTCCGGTCGTCCGGTGGATCTCGGCGAAGCCGTCGGTGTCATTGCAGCGCAGTCCATTGGTGAACCTGGTACTCAGCTTACGCTCCGTACCTTCCACATTGGTGGTGCATCCAGCCGTCTTACGGTTGAAAATTCCAAGAGCGCTCCTGTCGATGGAAAGGTTGAACTCGAAAACGTGAATACCGTTGACCATGAAGGCAACAAGATCGTTGTGAGCCGAATGGGAGAACTCGTCGTCTATGATGCCGCAGGCATCAACAAGGGCCGTATGCAGGTTCCTTATGGCGCCATTCTTTATGTGGAGAATGATGCTTCTGTGACGAAGGGAACGAAAATGTTCGAATGGGATCCGTATAACAGCCCCATTATCAGTAACGTCAATGGTAAGATCCAGTTCTTGGATTTGGTCGAAAATGCAACTTACCGCGTTGAAAAGGACGAGGTAACTGATGTCGAGACGTTCATTGTCATTAGCGATAAGCATGGCAAGCGTCGGCCGGCAATCAACATTATCGATGCAGAAGGAAAGCGCGTCGGTATCTATTACCTCCCGGATGCAGCTATTCTTACCGTTCGCGATGGCGACAAAGCGTCAACGGGTGCAACTCTTGCGAAGCTTCCTCGTGCAGTGGGTAAGACTAAGGATATTACCGGTGGTCTTCCCCGCGTTGCAGAACTTTTCGAAGCCCGCATTCCGAAGAACATTGCGGTCATTGCTCCGATGGACGGCATTGTCTCTTACGGAAACGAAGAACGTGGAAATCAGAAAGTAATTATTAAAGACGGCGAAAAAGAGCAATCCGTGCTAGTTCCTCGTGGACGCCATTTGGCGGTTCTCGAAGGAGACCGTGTCCGCGCAGGTCAAAAGATCTGCGATGGTTCTGTCGATCCGCATGACATTCTCCGCGTCCAAGGTCCTGAAGAAGTACAGCGTCATTTGGTGAATGAAATTCAAGCCGTGTATCGCTTGCAGGGTGTGGCCATCGCCGATAAGCATATCGAGTGCATTGTCCGTCAGATGATGCGCAAGGTTAGGATTTCCGATCCTGGAGATTCCGAATTCCTTCCGGATGAAGAAATCTCCAAGGCGCGTCTACGCGTGAAGAACGACAAGTTGAAGGCCGATGGTAAGAAACCTGCAAGTTATGTACCAATGCTTCTGGGTATTACCAAGTCTTCTCTTGCGACTGACAGCTTTATTTCCGCCGCTGCTTTCCAGGAAACGACGAAAATTCTCACTCGTGCCGCTATTGAGGGCAGCGTGGATCCGTTGATGGGCCTTAAGGAAAACGTCATTATGGGTCGCTTGATCCCTTGCGGTACAGGTGCTCGTCACCTCCGCGACGTTGTGGTTGTCGATTCCGATGCTGAAGCAGAAGCAGAAGCCCACCGCTCTGCATCGGCAGAAGAAGAAAACGCCTCTGGCAGTATTGATTTCAAGATGCCCGACACCGATTCCGAAACCTCGGAAGAAGATAAAGAGGAGAATCCGGAATAATGACAAGCCTAAAACTTGAAATTATTTTGGAAAGAACTATATTTAGACTCCAAATTCTAGGGAGATAAAAGTGCCTACTATACAACAACTCGTCCGTAAAGGTCGCGAGAAAGTTTCAAACAGAACCGCTTCCCCGGCTCTTAAGCAAAGCCCACAGAAGCGCGGTGTCTGCACCCGTGTCTATACAACCACTCCGAAGAAGCCGAATTCCGCTCTTCGCAAGATTGCCCGTGTCCGCCTTTCTAATAAGGTTGAAGTCACGGCATACATCCCCGGTGAAGGCCATAACCTTCAGGAACACTCCATCGTGCTCATCCGCGGTGGTCGTGTCAAGGATGTTCCTGGTGTCCGCTATCACATTATCCGCGGTACTTTGGATACACAGGCTGTCAATGGTCGTATGAACGGTCGCTCCAAATACGGCGTCAAGAGAAAAGGCGCTGCACCTGCGGCAAAGAAGTAAAGGTAAAGTATGTCTAGAAGAAGAAAGACTCTCCATAAGTCCACCCTTCCTGATCCGCGCTATAAATCCGTCCTCGTGACGGAACTTATCGGCGTAGTGCTCAAGCAAGGTAAGAAGACTATCGCAGAACAGATCGTTTATACAGCTCTTGATGAGCTCAACAAGAAGGTGGAAGGCGAAGGCTCTCCGCTCGAAAAGTTTGAAGCTTGCCTCGAAAACATCAAGCCGCGTTTGGAAGTAAAGTCCCGCCGCGTCGGTGGTGCCAACTACCAGGTTCCTATGGAAGTTGCTCCAGATCGCGCGAAGGCTCTTGCTCTCCGTTGGCTCCTTGATGCTGCTCGCAACCGCACTGAGCCGAATATGGCTCTTCGCCTTGCTGCCGAACTCGTTTCTGCAAAGAACAACGAAGGCAATGCAGTTCGCAAGAAGCAGGATGTGCATAAGATGGCTGAAGCCAACCGTGCATTTGCTCATTTCCGCTTCTAATTTTTGCGGATAACGCACAAAATCCTAGAAAAAAGCCCGAGATTTAAAATCTCTGGCTTTTTTTATTGCGCTCGCTTTTTAATCGAGATATATTCTTTTGTATGAAATTTAGACAAATTCTCCTTTATTGCCGTGTAAGAAAAAAGGCCTTCATCGGTTTAGTTTTTGGTTCTTTTTTACTTTGCTTAATGAATGCCTGTGCTCCTAGTTATACTAAAGTCTCTATCCGTAATATGAGAAGCTTTTGGATGGGAACTCCAGAAACATTTGTTTCTATTCCATATCCTGAACCCTTAACATTTGAAATCCCAGCAAAGTCTTGGGTTGTAAAGAATGTTGCCTTGAGTGAGAACAACGGCGGAGAATTAATTTTACTTGAAGGTGTAGCGGATTCTTACGTTCAAATTTCCATTCACGGAGAAACGAAAGCTTTCTTTGAGGAAGGAGAACGCTCTGCAGGAAGAATCTGCAATTTTAACAGGCCGGATTCTTTATTTCTTTTTGATTTTTTGAACAATGATGTGGCGAATCTGCGCAAAAAAAAGGATTCAGCATCCGTTGAATTTAGCCGCATAAACTATGATTCAAAAAAGAATGCTGCTTGGATTAGATGTTCATATTATTACAACGTCAATTTCTCATACGCGGTTTTTAAAACTAAAAAAGATAACATTTATTGGGTAAAAGTCATCGTCCATCATCGCGTGGAAGACTCCGAGGAAATTTTGAAGGATGTCCTAAAAAGTTACAAGGAATATTAAGCTTTTGAAAAATAGCCGAATCCAAAATGGAACAAGAGCGCTGCCAATAACCGAGGCGGATTCTGAGTGAACAATTCGAAAGCGAGGGTGCCTAAAGCGAAATGTTCTACGATTTTTCCCAATCAGGACGCCCCCCTCCTCAGGTCAAAATGTCCGCTTTCATCACCTAAAATCGGGGCGGAAAGGGAATGCATATGTCCGGAAGAAACACAGATACGTCTATTAGAGACGCCTTCCTTGAACGCATAAAGAAACCGGGATGTCCATCGGTAAAGACCATCGCCGAGGAAATGGACCTTCCAAAAGCTACATTGTACTCCTGGATCGCAGCCGAACGGCAGCGCAAACGACAGGGAGTCTCAATGAACAGGAAGTCCGCCAGAAGATCCGCGCTCAACAAGTTCAGCCTCGTCGCCAAATCCGAGGGCATGGGCATCAACGAGCTTAAAAAGGGATCCATTACAATTCATGATTATTTTTCAAGAGCAATCCGTTTCGACGCGAACAGGTGCTTTTGAGTTCCTTGGAATTGAGTACGTTTCCGGTGAAGACGCTCCCGAGAATGTAGGAATCAGCCTGTCGTGATCAAGTAAGGTATAGATTTTTACGGAGCCTGTCGTCCATGTGTACGAGGTTTCCTCGGAGGGAAAGGTGGCTCCTTGCGCTGTCTCGGGTAAGCTGTCAATATATTGCAATATTTGAGCGAATAAATTACTACCTTTTGCATGGCTGATTCTCTTTTTTTGAACTTGCAAAACTAAATTTAGTCAATCAGCCATTTTTATTTGATTAAAAAATATTTTGGACAGTAGAGATATCATATAATTTAGTTGAAATCCTATTAGAAATGAATGCATCTCGAAAAAAGAACTTCTCCATCCCTCCCCCTCTTGAGGTCATAGATCTTTTTTGTGGTATCGGTGGATTAAGCTATGGTCTAAAATCACAAGGTTTTAATATCATCGCTGGTTATGATATAGATTTTACCTGTGCCTACGCATATCATCATAATAATGATGCAGAATTTCGCTTCAAAGATATCAAGCAAGTAACAACACAAGAAATTTCGACATCTTATTCGAAACAAGCAATTCGCATACTTGCCGGTTGCGCCCCCTGTCAACCCTTCTCTTCTTATGCGTTTAAGAACAAGAAAAAAGACCCGAATAAATACAGTTTGTTAGATCAATTTGGACGACTTGCCAAAAGTGTTCTGCCTGAAATCATAACAATGGAAAATGTTCCTCAAATATTGAATTTTAAAGAAAAGCATGTTTTCCAAAATTTTGTAAAAACGCTTGAAAATTGCGGTTATGAAGTTTTTTTTCAAGTAGTTTATTGTCCTGATTATGGAATTCCACAAACCAGAAAACGTCTTGTTTTATTAGCGTCAAAATTTGGAAAAATAGAATTAATACCACCAATCAATACCCCTGATAATTACATTACGGTAAAAAATAAAATCGGGAC
>JALNVO010000039.1 GCA_023231365.1 Fibrobacteraceae bacterium
AAGCCCGTAGTGCTCCGCCCGGGAGGAATTACTCCCGAAATGATCGAACACGTCGCGGGGAGCGTATCATTCCACGAATCAAAGTCAAACCCCAAGGGCCCGATGCTCGCCCCGGGGATGATTGACAGGCACTACCGCCCCCAGGTGCCGCTCTTTTACGGCAAAGTTCCCGATGGGGCGAAGCTTCCAAAAGGCACGGTGCGCATAGCTTTTGGAAATACCAAATCCGTAATTTCTCCGACAATTAATTTATCTGAAGCCGGGGATTTCAAAGAAGCGACGGCTAATTTATACGCATATATGCGCCTGATGGATAAACCGGGCAATACTTTGATTTTAGTAGATCCCATTCCAAACGAAGGTTTGGGAATTGCCTGCAATGATCGCCTTAAAAGGGCGGGAGTTCGCCAATTTCCCGAATTTGCCGACTAGGAATTGAATTAAAATGCCACCATTCAGAGGAAAGCGGGATAAATCCCGATTTTTTCATGATATAGCGCAAGAGATTCCGGTTGGCAATTTCAACAGACGTAAGAGAGCCTTCCTTTAATGCATCCGATTCCCCGCGAGAACCCGCGCGAGATTCAAAAGAGTCGAAATCCGTTCCCATATCGAGCAGGGCTCCGGAAGAATCCGCGATCGATAAATCCAAGGCGTAGCCGAAATTGTGGACGCTCCCCCGCTTCGGATTGGATACATAATCCGAAAAAGGAGTTCCCGCAACAATTTCGCGGAGTTTCCTTTGCGCATAAAGCGGACGGGATGCATCAAATATGACAAAGCTGCAACCCGGGCATTCTTTTTGCAGCAGCGAAACAGCCCGTTTAAGTTTTATCGCCGCAGCGCGTTTAAGAAAAGCTTTCCTAGCCCCACAGTAAAGATCAAGCCCCGTGATATTGTGAGATGAGGCATAGCGCAAATCTAATTTGACATACGGATAATGCGATATTTCTACATAGGACGTATCATTTTCAACAAATGAAATCCATTTGGCATAGGCGGAACAATAGCTTCGAGGCTTTGCAGGCGTCTGTGGAACAAAAACGGGTTCGGCGGAGAAGCACAAACCCAGAATAAATACAAAGTAAATTTGAACAACACTGAATTTAAAAAAATCAAAGCGCAAAATTAGCCTCTACGCCAAATTGCACGTAGAGACCCATTCCCTTCGCCATAAACGGAACAAGATCATAGCCGTTAGAAGAATTTCCATCGGAATCCCGCGTTACTTGAGAGCGTTCGCGGGCATTGTCCGTGCCGAGGAACTCCAAGGATGAGACATCCAAATTAGCAAAAATATTGTCGGCTTCTACGTAAAAGCGTACTTTTCTAAAAAAGAAAACATTTCCCGGTAAATCCAAATTCACGCGGGCATCCGTACGGAAAAGATTTGCGTATTCATTGTAATCGCGAATTTTGCGAGTGCCAAGTATACCCGTTTCCGAATTAGACGGAGTAATTTGATAATAATAAAGCGGGCGATGCCACGCAGCGTGATGGGACAAAATGACGGATACTAAAGAATCCTTGCGCGGATAATAGCGCACAAAAGAAGATATATCCAAGCGGGAATTAGCCTCCCACGGCAAAGAACGCCCGTCCGAAAGCGAATATTCGCCATAGACAGAACTTAAGTTCGTACCGAGCGCAAAATGATGGCGGGTGCGGGCTTCAAGCTTGCCTGCCGCACCGAGTACCCAAGCATCGTCCGCATCGGAAAGTTCCCTGTAATGCGCATAAGCAAGAGGTACGGGAAGATCTGGATCAATATAATATCTTGCAAATCCATGAGCGCTCACTTCCAAACGTTTTTCCGTATAACCCAAGCCTAGCTTCCCAGAAGCTCCGGAAATAATGTCACTTACGAGTTCCCCATCGTCCCAAGTATCCTTCCAATCTCCGCGCCAAGCGGTATTGCCGAATATGTGAAAGCCTTGACCCTGTACTACTCCGGGAGAACCTGCAGAAAAATTGTGGTCAAAATCGAGCGATACCGTCGGCATTCCCTTATGGCTATCGATATCCGCAACCGCACCAAAGGCAAAAATTGTCTTCTGCGCCTCGGATGTCCAAGCTAAGCGCCAAGAACCCGACAGGACGTCTGCACTAAGATCCGTTGTCTGCGTTGAAGAAAAATCAGGCCATTTGCGTTCTACAATGTGATGCTCATAGAGAAGAGCTCCGGAAAGATCTGAGCCCAAGATGTGACCGGGGAAAGGCTTATCCGCACCTGCGGAAATAGTCGTCTTGGTTTGGGAATAGCCATCGATGAACGCGGCATTTTCCGAAGCAGCACCATTGCGGAATCCCGTCGTATCCCGGAGCGTATCGGAAGCTTCTTCGCGGACAATTCCTCCATGGAAGCTAGTGCCAAGTGCAGATTGGTATTCCAAACCTGCGACCGCATAAGTGCGACTGCCGCGGATAATGTTCACGCTGTTGGTCGTTTCTAATGAAGTCGTCGTATCCTGGCGGATCACATAAGTATCGTTGCTGTAAATGCCGTTTACCATCCAGTGGTTATCAAGCGAATCCGAACCGGCGATTTGGGCAAACATATCATAAGAAGAAAGATCAAACGCATCTGCGCTCTCTATAGAGCAGTCATCGCAAGTAGCACCGCGTTTGCGGAACTCGGTAAAGAATTTTTCACCCATGTTCTTAAGCATTTCAGCATCCAGATAGCGGAAGCTGAAACGGAACGAATCCCAAAAAAGGGAAGGACCGCCGATAGTCACTTCGCGAAGCGTTGTCCCTGCAGAAAGCCCGAGCTCAAAATCTTCGCCCGAAAGCGTTTCGGGAATATAATCGACTGAGCTCGCCAGTCCTTGACCAATCGGGCCTTCACCATAATGATCATAAATATCTATCGATTTCAACAGATGCGGATTGATTACAGATAAGTTTCCCGGAAATCCAACATCCAGATGGCGCATATTCGGAATGCGCAGGCGGCCCAAGTGATAGCCGACTTCATCAGCCCGGGAGCCATCATAATACAAATTGCTTGAAAAATCTTTCTGTCCCGAAACCCCCTCGAATTCGCTCATCAATTCAGAAAGGTCAAAACGCATGCCTGCGACATCTTCCAAGCGCTCTACGGAAATATGAGAAGGTTCCGTCCACTTGACAACCGATCCTCCGCCGATCACAGTACTTTCGCCTAAATTTCTCACGTTGGGATGCATCACGGCGACAATGTCCATCAGATCCGTATAATCCGAAAGCGAAATATGCAGAGTATCATACCCATCCTTAAAAAGAACAAGGCTTGCATTTCTCGAATCTACAGTCAATTCCATGCGGCCATTGCCATCCGTCTGTCCGAGTTCCTTTCCCGACAGATAGGTGATGTTTACAGAAGAAAGCGGGTGGTCCGTTTCAGTCTCCAAAACGACACCGATCACTCTCGTTGGACTAGCAAAGGCCAAAATAGGCAAAAACAGGCAGGAGAAGTATAAAATTCGCTTGAGCATATTAGTTTTCTAAAATATATAATTTCTAGTTTACAGACTATGGCAAAAGCATACTTAATACAGACCGTTGCAGAGGCTACCAGCAAGGAAAGATCATTTGAAAAGGTACGCGGGCTTGTTGAAAGCGCTCATCTAAAACAAGGAAGCCTCATCATCTTCCCGGAAATGTTCACTACGGGATTCCTAACTGCACCCGAAAAGGACTCTGGAGAGATCCTTGTTCCGAGCAAGGCTTCTGCTTTGTCCCGTTTTTTGCAGGAGCTCGCCGACAGAACAGATTGTACGGTACTCGGCGGCGGTATTGAAAAATTCGGGAATTCTTTTAGGAATGCCACTGGCGCCTATTTTCCAAAGAAAAAAACACCAGAAGCAATCTACCGCAAGCGCCACTTATTCGCCGAAGAGGCTTCTCATTTTGAACCAGGCGAAGATTTTGCCCACTTCGAATGGGCGGGATTTTCCATTTATCCATTCATCTGTTTTGATTTGCGCTTTCCAGAAGATTTCCGCCACGCAAGGGCCTCTGGAGCAACCCTGATTACAGTACAGGCCGAATGGCCTCATTCGAGGTCTCTCGCCTGGGAAACCCTGCTGCGGGCAAGAGCCATCGAGAACCAATGCTTCATCCTCGCTGTAAACCGCGCAGGAGATGATTTTGGCGGAAGCTGCGCATTCGGGCCTTCTGGAGAGATGCTCCTCGGTACATCCGCAAGAGAAGGCATATACGAAGTTTCTATCGATCCTTCTGACGTAGAAGCCGCTCGCAAGGCATTTCCCATTCCCCCGCCGATTTTATGATGGACATAATCCTTGAAATACCTGCCCAGTCCGCAACATATGGCATTTCCAGACAAATGACGCTGACTCAACTTTCACAAGAAGGATTCCCAATCGCAGAAGCCTGCGATGCACTCCTGCCCGCCCGGATCTGTTTTTCTGGACGCGACAACTTTCCTTGGGACGCCTATCTGAACAAGATCTCCATTTTTTGGCAGCTTTCCAAAAACGATGCCCTGCCATACGCATTCAGGCTCAAAAGAAACATCCCCGAAGATTTGTACAAAGCGATCCCCCGGCTTTCTGCAAATGAAGCCTTAGACCTGCTTCATAAATTGGGAAAGCTTAAAGCCATCGATGCTTTTTCTAAATTGGGCTAGCACCGTTAAAGGAGTTTGCCGTGCCAGTTAGAGACATATTTCCCGCACTCGTAAAAGAAGCCCTGGAGCTTGCGAATAAAGAACCTCTCCTCAAATCCGTTTTAGAAGAACAAATCGTATTCCGCGAATCTTTCGCCGAAATTTTGGCAGTAACGCTTTCCCGCAAACTCGCAAGTTCTATTCTCAACGAGTTTCAGCTGGAAACGCTATTTCTCACAATCTACCGCGAGAATCCCTCCATCATTGAAGATTCCGCCGAAGATCTCTGGGCGACACTAGACCGCGATGCAGCTTGCCATTCCGCACTGGAACCGCTCCTCTTTTTTAAGGGATACCAAGCAATACAGGCCTACCGCATCGCCCATGCTCTTTGGAAAACCGACCGCCAATTCTTAGCAGAAATGCTCCAAAGCTTGATTAGCCAAAAGCTGGCAGTCGATATCCACCCGGCGGCAAAAATAGGTCATGGTATCCTCCTCGACCACGCAACGGACTTAGTCATCGGAGAAACGGCACGCGTCGGGAACAACGTTTCCATTCTACACGGAGTAACACTCGGCGGTACTGGCAACGAAACCGGCGAACGCCACCCGAAAGTCGGAGATGGAGTGATGCTCGGCGCCCACGCCCAACTCTTAGGCAACATCCATATAGGCAAAGGTGCAAAAATCGGAGCAGGAGCCGTTGTCCTCGACGATGTTCCACCCCATACCACCGTGGCAGGAGTCCCTGCAGTAAAAGTCGGACATCCGGAAAATGCGATGCCGAGCCTTGAAATGCAGCAGGACTTCACCCTCGATGCTAAGGACGATTCAAAAAAGTGACAAAGAAAGAGCGGATTTCCTTTGTTGAAAAAACGCTCGACGCACTTTATCCAGCGCCGGAAATTCCGCTTCATTTCACAAGCCCTTACACATTCCTCATTGCAGTTCTCCTCAGCGCCCAATGCACGGACAAACGCGTAAATGAAGTAACGCCCAAGCTTTTTAAACTAGCTTCTACCCCAGAGGAAATGGCAAAAGTTTCTGCGAAAAAGATAGAGGAAATCATTCACCCGTGCGGGCTCGCACCCGCCAAAAGCCGTCACATTCTGGAACTTTCAAAAATTCTTGTCAAGAAATACGGCGGACATATCCCCAGCACATTTGAAGATTTGGAAAGCCTTCCGGGAGTGGGGCACAAAACCGCGAGCGTCCTTATGTCACAAGAATTCGGAGTGCCAGCGTTCCCTGTGGACACGCACATTCATAGACTTGCAATGCGCTGGGGCTTAAGCGACGGATCTAGCGTAGAACAAACGGAAAAAGACCTCAAAAAAGCCTTTGCAGAAAATACCTGGAACAAGCGCCACTTGCAAATTATCTACTTCGGGCGCGAATATTGCACGGCACGCGGTCATAGTCCGCAACTTTGCCCGATATGCAGCCGGATCGGTTGCAGAGAAAAAGTATAGTTTTACCTTATGGGAAAACTAAAACCCATTTTTTTCAGCCTCTTTCTTTGCCTGTTCTATACGGCATGCTTGGAAACGCCCGAAAATCCAGAATACTCCAAAAACGGCTTGGAGGTTTCCGTATGCATTAAACAAAATGGGAACTCCTGCTCTTACACATTACAAGCGACTCCCGCAGATTCGTTTGAACTAAAAGCGGTAACAACACCCGAAGAACTAGAAGACAGCCTTGACTATTATTGGGTAAAAAAGAAAACAGTCCTTTCCTCAAGAAAGACCTTTACAACAGATACGAGTTCCGTTCCCGATTCCCTCATCGCAAAAGACAAGAACGGCAATTCTCTGACAGTTGCACTCCATTTCATTTTTGATACAACTCCCGAACTAGATTCCATCACCGTCCCTAGAGACAGCGATACTTTGTACGGAAACGAAAGTACCGCTTTTACATTTTCCTTCCATGCAGAAGATAAAGATAAAGGCGACACACTCTTCTACACATTTGAAGCCGATTCCGCCTCTTTCTATGCAGGGACGTTTACCACAATCATCCAATCGGGATTCTCTCCCGGCAAGCACAAATTCCGAATCATCGTCAAAGATCTTCTCGGGCTATCCGATACTCTCAGCTATAGAACATTCTTTGTAAAAGATACAAGCGGGAGCAGAGAATGAAAAAATTGCTAGCCATACTCGCGCTCTTCTTCCTCTTGCTTTCTTCTTGCCTAAATGAAGACGATAACCGCTTTGATGAAAATGAAGCGAGCCCTATCTCCGTGGAAGCATTCATTTTGCACATCGGAGATTCTAGCAGCACCCGCTATAAAGCGGATACACTGTACCCCTCAGACAGCCTTATTTTTCTTGCTGTCATCGAGCCCTCGCGATCCATCCGCATCACAGATTACTATTGGCAAATCGATTCCAATAAAGTTTTCTCTGAATTCACATACCGGGCTCTTCTTAAAGAACCTGGAAAACATCGAGTCCGTTTTGTCCTCCTCGACCGCTTTGCAGACACTCTGAGCGACTCAGTAACCCTTTGGATAGCACCCAATCCCGTTTTGGATACCGATTCCTACATCCCCCTCTCTGGAACAAAGTCTGTAGATCCGGAATCCGAGCTGCACTTTGCCTGGAATGCGGTTACAGATAATCCGCTTGCAAAACTATTCTATCACTTCACGCTCAAAAGCCCGGATAGCCTTTACATCGATACCATTTTGGAAAGATCTCAGTTTTCCTATAGCGCTAAACTGCCGGGACTTCAAAAAATAACTTGGAGGGTCGCCACATACGACAATTTCGGGCGCAATGCCAAAGATTCCATCACCTCCGTGTTTTACACAAAAGGGACCGCAAAAAAAAGCGGAATCACGGCAACAATCGCGGTGTCCAATTCTCAAGCCTTGAACGGATTCTCCTTTTCCCTCTTAGATTCCTCTGGTGCCCTTCTAGATACAACTAAAATAACTCATAGTTTAAATGGCGATCAATTTCATTTATCTGAAATAGATCCAGGTCCCTACAGAATCTTTTTCTATAATACGCAATACACTGATTATAAATCGGATACAGTGAGTTTCTACTCAAAAACCGGAGAAGTTTCCGACTTAGGCGAGATACAATTCCAAGATAACATACCCCTGCAGATCACTTGTAATTCCTGCATCAGCGATTCCCTGGAATGGAGAGATTCCTTATTTTTCAATATTTCCGACAACGGACTTTCAATATCATCATCAAGCATATCCTTGACTTTTGACGGCAATACGGCAACCGGCTGGAACTTTAAAAACGGCAAGCTATCGGTTCCGACACAGGCTTTCATTCCCTCATTCATTTGGCATCCCTTAAAAATTAAGGCTTCTGACAGAGCAGGGAATTATACAGAAAATCTGTTTTATGTCTCACCTGGGAAATTCTGTGTGAAAACGCTGTCCGACACAACCCTTTCCGATACATTTTCCATTCGGATTCCAATAAAAAACATCTGCCCAGAACTCACTCCAAAAAGATTTTTTTGGGACGTAGACGAAGATGGCAATTGGGAAGGAGAAAGTGCTGCTGAAGGAAGCGATTCCACATCAAAAATTTTTTCGAGCGCTCTTTTTCCCAACACAGAAGAGACAGTAAAAGCAATCATCCTATATGAAAGCGGGATTTCATTAAGTGCAAGTTTCAAACTTTCCATCAAGGATTCAGAATGAAGCGGACCCTAATGATCTTATTCAGCTTTCTTATTTTTGCGGCATTGTCCTGCAGCGACGATTCCCGCGTAAATTCTAAAGACATACCCAAGCTTACTCAAGCAATCTATTTTATTCCTTCTGCATACTTTGGAGCCTCATACCAGCTTTTCACTCCTACCCGCACAAAAATTATCGAACAAGGAGAAACTGCCCACCTTGTCGCAGGACTTAAACTCAACGGCGAAGCGCTATCCTCAGATTACATCTCCGATTATGCGCTGAATGTCATCTGGAATATCAATGGCAAGAAATACATAGCCGAAGAACTGAGCGCAACCTTTTCAGATACGGGCAATGTAGACATCATTCTCAACACGATTGACTTCTTTTTAGACACACTCCGCGACACCCTCACTTTAATGATTGATGTTCCCCTTCAAATAGAACAGGTCTCGCCAGCCGACAACTATAACCAATTTGATCCTTTTGATTCTCTAGGTATCACATTTTCCGTCCAGACAGAAGGCATTGATTCCTGGGAAGCCCCGGTTTGTCTTCTTTATGCCTCAAAGACAAAAGAAGCCGTATGGAGCAGTTTCATCGACACCATTCCCTGTAATGGCAATTTGCAGATCAAAGGTCCCTTTACAAAACTGGACTCATCAGACTTAGAAGATTCAACGCTCACTTACTATTGGGCGGCAAAAGCCAAGATTTCAAATTCAAATGCAACATACGACAGGGATTCCACACAAATTTTTACATTCCAAACTAAATTGACTACTGCAAGATCACACTTGGCGGTTCCTATACATTTCAAATCCCTATCATCAGCGAGATCACCCAAAGCATTAATTTCGCTTGTCGATTTCAACGGAGATACCCTAGAAACAGATTCCATTCTCCAAGCAGATACCATCATTCACTTTTCAGGAATCACCGCCGGCGACAGTCTTCAAGTTCTCTTATCCGATGCGACACTCCCCGAATATGGTACAAAGAAAATCCCTTTCTACCTCGCCAAAGCATCCTACACAGCACTCGATACAATCGTCCTCGAAGATAAGACATCCCCACTCCGCTTTCCCGCGTCTAGCGCAGTTGCAAGTACGGACTCCATCCGTTTTTATTTTTATGATGCGGGGTCTGGAACGGCCTTTTCCACGGCAAAGGTCCTCATTGACTCTGATACGATTTCCTGCAACTACACCGGCGATATAATTTCATTTAAACCGCTCTGCTCTTCAACATGCAAATTGCAAGTATCCGCAAAGGATTTTGCAGGAAATGCAACTTCACCTATTTTCTGGAAACTGAAAAAAGGAACCGACTCCCTCTTCATCCAAGGGCCATATAGCGAGGATGGCGAATGAAATTCTTTGCAGCCATTCTCTTAGCGTTGAGCTTTGCTGTCGCAGCCGATTCCACCCGCACGCTCCATATATCCACGTGGCCTTCCAAAGCGGAAATATACTCTGGGACAAGACCGGATGATTTCAAGACAAAAGCAGATAAAGAAAGTCCAGACACGCTGATTATCGCTCCAAATGATTCTATTATAAGAATTACTTTATTCAAATACGGATATTCTGACACCACTATGGACATCCATCTCCGCGCACCAAAGGACAACTACATTTGGATTGTTCTCAAAGAAGAACCCGATATGGCAAAATTCGATATACAACAAGAAGTTTTCAACACGAGAAACCGCCAGGCCAAAGGGAAAATATTATTTTTTGGAAGTTTTATTCCGTTAGCTCTCTCTGGAACTTTGGCGGGACTCGCCCAATTGGAGTTCAACAAAGCAGAAAGAGACAAAGATAAAATAGAGTCGAGCACCATCCAATCAGGACAAAAATTCGAAAATTTCGAAGACAGATTCCAAAAAGAAAGAGATAATGGGCGTGATCTTAAAAAAGGCGCAGCCATATCTCTCGGCATCGGTTTCATTATGCTCGCCGCATCAGCCATCTTTTACTTCTAGGTATGATGATGAAAAAATTATTCCTATTCATTTTTTTATACATCTCCATTCTTTTCGGAGAACCTTTGGAACGCGGCATTCCCGTAACGGTACTCCTCCAATCCGGTTCCACACAAAAGGCCGACTTTATCGGCATTTCCAAGGACACAATATTTTTGGGTGGCTACATCAATGAAAAATTTACCACCGTAAAAATTCTTTCGAGCAGAATCGCCTCTATTACCGATAGCACAGGAAACATCATCGATCTAACCAAAATAGACAGTCTACTCCACATCCAAACAGACACAATAAGTTCTCGTGATACGGCAAGCAAGCGATCCATCAACATTTCTCAAAAAGCTCTTTTCTTTGCCATCGAGCGGAGGCCTATCGATTCTGCTCTCGCCGCACGCATTGGAGACCTTGCAATGCAAACGGCGAGAGAACACGGGGAACAGCCGCTCTCCATTTCTACAAAAGACTTTCCAGAATGTACTGAATCTTCCTGCATTTTCGATGCTGCAAAAAAAGGCAACGCCGCATCGCTATGGACCGGAGAACTCAAGCCAGGCAAGCATCAAGATAGCCTCGATCTATTCATTCATCGCTATGCTTTTGATAAAAGCGAAAATACAACAGAACGGCTCTCCCTATCGGCAAAAAACGCAACAAGCGAACTTCTCAGCGATGACAAATTTTTACACCTTCTTGAAAAAGCGGAAAAGCGTTACACACCGATTGTTGAAAAGAAAAGCTATATATTTGTTGAAACAGATCCCGAAGGAGCGTCCCTCGCAAAAAAAGGCGGAAACGTCATCTGCAGAACACCCTGTTCATTTGCAACAGAAGATTCCATCCGGGTAGAACTGGAAGCCTACTGGAATGTCGACAATACCCTCTGGGCATCAAAAGCCGTCATACGTCCCATTTTTGGAGATACGGCAAAAATCAGCCTGCGGCTCAAACGCGTACAACCCGAAATAGCCATTTATACCGAGCCATCGGGTGCTGACATATTTAACTCAAAAGAAATAGACAAAAACAGTAGAGCCGTCGGACGCACACCGAAAGTTTTTTCCACTCTTGAGCCAGGACCAGCAGACCTTCTACTCTGGAAACCAGGCTACAAAGACACCCTCATATCCTTCAACGTAAACGCCATTGGAAAAACGGAACTGGATATAAAACTAACCCCGATTTCAAATGCAGAAGATCAAAAGGCTCAAGAAAAATTCATCGCCATCCGCAAAAGGGTCACGTGGGGACACATTTTAATTGGCACGGCACTTGCGCCTGCAGTCGCTGGAGGAATACTGCTCTATCTTTCCGACAAAGACTATTCCAAAGCAAAAGATCTCAAAGATGAATTAGAAATGCCCTCTTCGGCAAACGGAGAAAATTATCAAAAATTAATAGACAAGAACCACCACTATTCAAATCGAGGCACTGGAGAATTCTATACAGGAGCCGGAGCGCTCCTACTTGCTGGCGGACTTTTAATTACAGGCATTGTCATCAGCTTTTAACCTTCAGGCAAGAAGCCTAAAAAACGTTTTTTTTATAACGGACAAAACCATTCACCTTCATAAGAAACTAAATTAGAGGCGATGCGTAAACTTTTATTCTTCCTCCTTGTCGCGACCCTTGCATACAGTGCCGATTTTGAAAGGTCCAATTGGCATACACAAACCTATTTGCAAGTAGAGCCTTACACACCTATTACGTTCAAAGGCAACGGCCAATACCTCAATGAAAACATAGATGAAACCGTCAATGTCGTTCCGGTTTCATTGGGATTCCTCTTTAGCCCGCTCTTCACCCCGCTATTCAAAGCAGATATTCCATTTACTATTTTCCTCGGCGGAGAAATCGGTGAATTTCAAATGGGGAAAATTTCTTCTGGAGAACATTACACCTTTGGCGAGGGCAGCTCCGCCCAAGATTATACCGGAGATGGTCAATCACTTTCATTTATGTCTATGAACCCGGCGGGCCTCGTTGGCTTTTCATTCAACATTGCAGGCAATCTAGACCTGCGAGTTCTCGGTGGATACGGCATTCGCTACTATCGCTTTGAAAACGAAGAGACCAGTACGACGAAAATCAAGACCGCTACCGAAAAGACTATGTTTGTTTCCGGTGCGATTGAATACAAATTATTCGAGCTCTTCCAAGACGGAGACCTTAAAATAGGGCTCAATGTGCGGAAGGAATTCAAGAAGTTCGAGAATGTTCAAGCAACGCCCAAATTTAACGACGATAACAATTTAAGCATTCCAGGAGCTTATTCCGGCGTTACATTTGAGGAGATAAAGACAAAGTTGCCCGTGCGCATTGCTCTCGAGATTTCCCTTGAATTCGGCAGAGAAAGCCGCCGGGATCGCAGCATGCGTTTCGCCTTACGCGACAGGGATGCACAACTCCGCTCCCATTCTGAAGTCAAGGACACGCTTTCCGATTGGGATTGTATGGCAATTGAACGGGATTACCGGTTCTTCCTTGAAGACGGGGCCCTCCCGGATATGAGCGAAAAATACACCAAAGCTCAGTTCAACGACGTGCTTGAAAGTTACCTAGCCTTCTGCCATCCAGAAGACCTTGCTACAAAAGAACAGCTCTATAGCTCTCTTGACAGCAACAAAGTATCCTTGAAAGAATACCAAGTATCTCAAGAAGATTCTCGCTTCAAGCAAGTCATGGCATCGAATGATGTTGAAATGATGGAAATGTATTTGCAATATTATCCCAATTCTCCCCGCCGAGGAGAAATACAAGCCAAAATCAAAGTCATCGGCGATTATCACATATTCAAGAAGGCTCAAGAAACGAACACTTTCAAATCTTACTTGGATTACTTAAATGACTTTCCCGAAGGGCAATTCCGCAAGGAAGCCGAAGAATGCATTTTCGCTCTTGTTAAAGAAAGCAACCGCGCCAAAGACTATGAAATCTACTTGAAGCGCTTCCCCGATGGACAATTCATCAGCGAAGCCCGCCATGCCCTGCAAGAATTACAAAGGTCCACAGGAATTTCCGCCACCCAGTCTATGGAACAAAACCAAGAAGAAGTTACGGAACAACCCGTCAAAACAAAATCCAAAAAAACGAAAACTTCTAAAAAGAAAAAGCAATGAACTACTCCGCAGCTAGCTACGGAGTATCAAACCCAAAGGGCAAAGCCTGATCTGAGCTATCGTCTCAAACAGGGACGATTGGCGGTCTCTGAAATAGCCATCGCTCCAGAATTCACCTTCCCACAACATTTTCCTAAAGGAGGGGCCCCGCCGAATATTTCCCGGGCCGTTATGCTCTTAATCGTACGCGCTATCTTCGCCGGACTCAAGTGACGGAACGGAGACTGTATCAAAAAATGGACATGATCTTTGCGGCGATATTTTGCCGGACAGACCAGATGGTAAGATCAGCACAAAAATATCGTGGCTCTTGTGCACATACGCGGTCATCTATACATGATAGAAATCAAAACCGAAGCAAGCGACGGGGAATTACAACCCCAGAGACTGAAAACAGAAAGATTCTAGATCAGAAGAAAGCAGTGTCCATTAAGGGTAAAGGCAATAAAATGACGCCTTATTGGGCGATTGCGTAAAAGACAAGTGGAGCAGATATTTTTCAGATCCGCATGATCCTTTGGCAGCGCGATACAAATAAGAATACAAATGGACTGATTCGGCAGTACAGTCAAAAAATGGATCTATCTACTGCGATACTTTAAATTCATAGCACATTCCGCAATTTTTTAAAACTGCGAAAAACGTTTCCATCTTAAATCTTCATGGAACGCGTCTTTGAGCGGAGTTTGTGGAGCGGAGCTATAGAAAGTAGCGGGAACAGAACTAAAAAGAATTCAATCAAATAGAAAATACTAACAAGAACCGTTTTCCCAATTGAAATTTCACTAAGGCTAAAATAGCCGGAAAGTACCGCAATAGCCACCACTGAAAAAACCGCAGGAATAAAGTTCTTCATAAAAGCACCAACTAAAGCCCCACCTGCCGGAGAACCTTTGGCAAGTTCCACCCCAGCCGGAAGAATAATGGCAAAGGCATCTGCAGCGGCAAGTACCAAAAACGCGCCCCACATAAAAGATGGAACGTCAAACTTGCAAGAAAAGGCCGTCCACATAAAAGAAACTATGTACAAAGGAAGAATCGCCTTCCCAAACGAATAGCGCAAAAAGAAAAAACACGCAGCCGAAATAAGCAATGCGGCAAGCATAATATAAACAATCAATTCCTCTGAACCGTCCAGTACAAAAACGCAAAGAGGTACAGATATAAAAGAAAGCAAGAACGACAAAGCGCTTCGCAAATTTCCTACAAAAAATCTGAGAAAGAAAAGAAAGACAACACTCACAGCAATGCCAACTATCAGATAAATATGGGAGGCGAAGTTTTCCTTAAAGCAAGAATCCAATCCCTGCGTAAATTTCTCTGTCGATGAAAGAATGTATGAAACGGTATCGCCGAATTCAGGAGCAAATACAAAATAAAGAACAATGAATAAAACGAAAAATATCAATCTAAAGCGCAAAAGGCCTTCGCCAAATTTTTGTATTGCAGATGCTTTCTTTCTCAAATCCATAAAATACCTTATCTAGAAATAACGAGCTTTTGTTTTTTAGTAAACGTTTTCTGCGGGTTCGTATCATCGGCTGCGACCTTACAGGTTACCACATAATGATAAAGGCCGTTAGCGAGCTTGCGCCCATAAAAGTCTTTTCCGTCCCAGGTCGTCACGCCGGAAACCGCATTCGGAATGCGCTGTACTAAACGCCCATTCTGATTATAAATAAGAATAGTTACAGAGGAAGTACGCCCATAAGCGAGATTCTTAAAATAAAACGTCGTACCTTTCCGCTTCATCGGATTAGGCGCCGTAAACACATCCGAGAGGCCTTGCGTTAAGTTATCTGTAATATTTACCTTTATAGTCCGGCTACTTTCATTACCCAAAATATCCATCGCCGTCACCTTAAAAGTATAAACCCCAGCTGGGTATTTACTTGAGGAGAAAGTCATCCGTGCAACCGCTTTTTTGCTTTCTTGTTCAAAATACGGCCAAGGATGAAACGGCGAAGTGACACT
>JALNVO010000040.1 GCA_023231365.1 Fibrobacteraceae bacterium
CTGCGGTTCGGTCATACAACCAAGCAAGCTCGGTTGTGCGACACTCACCTTGCGTGGTATTGACGCTTCGCGTCACCCCTGCGGTTCGGTCATACAACCAAGCAAGCTCGGTTGTGTGACACTCACCTTGCGTGGTATTGACCACTTTTGCGCTTGCGCATTTGCTCATGCAACTCAGGCTATGTACATACAAGCATGCCCGCAGCTTTCGTTTTAGCGAGCAATCGTTCCTGCCATTGCTTGGTTTTGCTTATTTTTTCCTTTCATAAAGCAATTTTTAGAGGTTCCTTTAAGTAAAAGGAATCTTTTATAGGTACAAAAAAATTACATTTTTAAATGTAAAGAATGATTTAAATCAAAGGATTCTTTTTGACGCCTCGGCAACGTGAAATCTTTACGCTTCTTAAAAGCGGTCTCTCCAATCAAGAGATTTGTGCTCGGTTGTGTATTTCTTTGGATACAGTAAAGAGCCATTTAAAAGAAATTTATAAGGCGTTGGGCGTAAATAACCGGATGGAGGCTGTTTGCTCTTGTGCCAATTCCTCTCCAGATGGGATGCCTTACCTTTTTATTATTTATGAAGATTCTGTGTGTACAGATCCGGAAGCAAGCCGGTGTTTTACATCCTTTTTGGATAGTTTTGGTAAAAACTCCTTTATGTCGCTTGTGATGCCGCAGTCTTCCGGTTATGAATCGGCTAAACCGGCATTTTCTCTAAGGTTTATTTTTTCAGATGTTCAGAAAAAAGTGCTTTATGTCTCCTTGCATCATTCTTTGATGCGACCGATTCTCTGGTCGGAATCCGCAGATTTGTCTTCTCCTGACTTGGATTTGGCGGGGCTTCGGTTGGCGGTGAACGCAGTCCTTCAGATTCAGATAGCGGCTTCGGAACTTTATGTGCAAAGACCCGAGCTTCAAAAACACTGGTGGTTTTCTACGTTTTATGCCAAACGCGTTATGCAATCGCGCACCAAGGATGGCTTTGAAAAAGCATTGAATGTTTTGGAGGGCGCTCGTGCGATTGTTCCAGATCAGCCGCTTCTTTTGTATTTCCTTGGGTTGAATTGGTATCGGGCCGTGCTGGAGCGCTGGGTGGATTCTAAAGAAGCTTCCGTGAAGATGGTGGAGTGCGCAAGTCATGCGATGCGCTATGCCCCGGAATCTCAATATTCATTGGTCTTGTCTGGAATAGCCAATTTCCTTACTAGAAATGTTTCTTTGACGATCAAGAATTTTTTGAAGGCTTTGGAAATCAATCCTTTTAATTTGCTTGCGCATCAATTTCTTTCACAGGTTTACACCTTAATAGGAGAAGAGAAAAAAGGCTTGGATGTATTGATGAATTTGAGGCGCATCGCACCACAAGTAGCAGATACTCCTAATAATATAGCAGGCGAATCTCTTCTTTATTTTATGATTTCAGATTTCGAAAAATGTGAAAGCCTTTGCCGGGAGACTCTTTTTGTCATGCCGGATCATCTCATATCCAGGCTTTTGCTGATAGCGTCTCTGGGGCGTCAAGGATTTATTCAAGAGGGCAATCGACAAGTGGAATTATTGATGAAAATACATCCCACTTTTAAACCTGCGGATTTGATGGGACTTTTGATGGGCATTCAGCCGGAAAAGCGTCGACTTATCGTGGAAGGGGTGCAACTTTCCGGTCTCAAAGTCGATATTCCTTTTTAATAAGTTTTCAAAAATGTGAAAAAAAATCACTCCTTTGGGTGATTGTACCAAAATTTCGAATAAAATATATATGCCATTATATTTAAGGAATATAATGGCTCAAATAGATGTAAATTCATTAGAAGCTGCCGACATCATTACTTTTGATGGTGAAAAAGATGATGTCTTAAGTCAGTTGATATGTCTTTTGACTGATTCGGAAGTGAGCCATGCCGCCATTTTTATCCAGCAAAATCCAGCCCTTCTTGCAGATGCCGGTTTGGTGGGCCTTGCTCTGCATCAAGTTGCAGATGTGGGCGATCCGCTCCGCGTTGTCCATATAGGTCGCTTGAATAATGCAACTTCTGTCAATCGTTTGCCGATTACAGATATAGCCCGCAAGTATGTCGCGGAAGATCTGGTATATCCGATGCCGGATCTCATTATGGTGGGGCTCATTCTCATTTATAAGAATTTCTCTAAAGTAGGCTTAAGACAATCCCTAGTGATCGCTTTTCTTAAAGCAGCGACGGTGTTCATTTCCCATATTCTAGATGAAAAGAAATACCAGGGAAAGCATCCGATGATTTGCTCGGAGTTTGTTTATCACTGCTATGCAGAAGCCTCATCTTCTAATCCCGATTTGGCCTTGCATCTCGAGGACGCCGATCTCCGCCGCGGATTCCCTTCCCGGGAAATGTCTTTGGTGGATCATTTGAAGTCTTATAGCCAAGCGCGGGGCTTTTCTCTCGAGACACCACTTTTGAACAATAATTTGGATGAGTCTGATGATGACATTATCGACCCGATGGTGGCTGCCAAAAATCTGCTGGCTTCGTTGAAAGAAAAAACATTTGATTTCGGCCACAGATCTCTTTATGCGGATAATGAACATCTCAGCTTGGTCGTCAGAAATTTTCTTACCGCATACAATAAACTTTGTTCGATATCTCCAGCACGTAATTTGGGTGGGCTTTTGGCAGATTCTTATGCAGCTCAAGCGATGTTCGTCACTCCGAATGATTTATTGAATCATATAACGAATGTGAACAATTTGGGCAAATTTCCGATTTATCGAGATCCCAAAAAACACTAGTGTTTGAGGGGAGCAAGCCCGCTTTCTCGGATGGAGAAGGCGGGCTTTTCTTTTATGTAGTCAAAATCTAGGTGTGCCTAAGATAGATGTCTACATCCAGAATCCATTAGAGGTGAACAAGGGCGGAGAATTGTTGACGATGTGGAAGCTAAAGGAACCCGGGGACTTCATCTTACGACGAGAGTTGCAAGAGATAGTTCAAGCCCCATACGACTGTCGCAAATGCCGTTTTTAATTTCGCTGTCGAGCTTGCATAGATGCTTGATGACGCGGCAGAGTAATGGCTGCGGCCAATTCATCGCTTTGCGGGGCTCATTTAATTTGGTGCAAAAAAGCCATTCATTTACGCCGAGTTTGGACGCGATTTCTTTAGGGGGCGTGTGTCTGTCGAGCATTGCGCGCACATGCAGGAGGCGCACGGCATAGGATTCAAGTGCTGAGATGATGGCAATTCCATCTACCCCGGAATCCAGCAACTCCCGGAGTTTTTTTGTATACGCTTGTGGATTGCGGTCTCCGAAAAATTCGCGGATCTCGAAGGCTGCTATTTCTCTTTGCGGAACGATCATCAACTTTACTTGTTCCAACGAAATTTCTTTGCCATTGGGGTCGAGCAAAAGGATTTTTTTCAGCTCAGAGTCGATTACGGCGAGATCCGTTCCGAGAGCATCGGCGACATAGCTCACGGCCATAGGTTCTATGCGTCTGCCGAAGTCGGTTTGTACGTGCTGCGTTATCCATTTGGGAATATCCCATTCGCGCGGGGTCTCGTATTTTTCAATTGTACCCGCTTCTTTAAGCGCCTTGTGCAATGATCCCGAACTCTTGTTTCCGCCTTCGTCCTTTTTGGTAGCGCGGGCGGTGAGTTTTGTAAATTCAAGGAGCAACTGACAATTTGGTTTTGTCAAAATCCAAGACGCGAGAGCTTCAGCATCGTTTGTATGCAGAGCATCGCATTTGCGGACAATAACAGTCTGTTCACCGGCAAAGAGGGAGCAAGAATCACAAGCTTCCATTACGGCATCTGCAATGGAGGGAACGTTTGTATCTGTCGCAAAAAGAATTTTGCGGGCGAGGGGATCGTCCTTGCGGTCGCCTAAAGTTTTGTCGAGGAATTGCCCTATGCGGCGTTCCTTATCAAATTCATTGTCTCCCACAAGAGCAAGAATCATCTGCGGCCTTTATCTGACATCGATGATTTCGAATTGGTTTTCACCTTTTGGGGTGATAACTGTCGCAACTTCGCCCTTTTTCTTACCCAAGAAGGCCTTGCCGATGGGGCTTGTAAAGCTGATTTTCCCGTTGATGGCGTCTATGCCTTCCGGGGAGACGATTGTGTAGACGATTTCCTTGCCGGTCTTCAGATTTTTCGCTGTAACTGTAGCTCCGAATTTGACTGTATCGGATTTGGCGGGATCGTATTTGATGACCGTTGCACGTGCTACTCGGTCTTCGAGATAGTTGATGCGCGATTCAATTTCGCCTTGGCGGTCTTTGGCTGCATGATAAGCAAAATTTTCGCTCAAATCACCTTGTGCACGGGCTTCTGCAATTTCATCGATGATTTTAGGGCGCTCAACTTTTTTTAAATTTTCCAACTCTTTAGTGAGTTGGTCATAAGTTTCTTGTGTAACGGGTATAGTATCCATACTCGGAAAGTTACAAAATTTTCAGTGCCCGTGGACTGTCGGGCAAAGGAAGATGTGATATGTTGACGATGTTGAAAGATGGAGGTGTTTGTTCCCCCAAAGGTTTTGTCGCCTCGGGAATGATTGCTGGGATTAAAACGAGTGGCAAGCCGGATATGGCACTCCTCAAGAGTGAAAAGGCTGCGCGCTGCTTTGCCGTGTTCACGACAAACAAGGTAAAGGCTGCACCTGTGCTTTATGATAAATCGGTCTTAGAACACGCCCATTTTGCGTCTGCCGTCATCGTCAACAGCGGCAATGCCAATGCGTGCACGGGCCCTCAGGGTTATGCGGATAGTGAACGCACTGCGGTTCTCGTAGAACAGGCTCTGGGGCTTGCTCCAAAGAGCGCTCTCGTTTGTAGCACCGGGGTTATAGGACATTTGATGCCGATGGATAAAGTGGAAGCGGCGATTCCCGTTTTGGTGAAGAATCTTCACGAAGGGGCTTCCGAAGAATTCGGCACCGCTATTCTTACGACCGACCGCGTGCTCAAGTCTCTTGCGATTGAAATTGAAACTGCAAAGGGGACCGTCCGCATAGGTGGCTGCTGCAAAGGCAGCGGTATGATTCACCCGAATATGGCGACGATGCTTGCTTTTATTACAACTGACATCGGAATGCCTATTGATTTCTTTGCCGAGTTCCGCGCAAATATCGATGATTCTTTTAATGCTATTACAGTGGATGGCGACACCAGTACGAACGATACTTGCATTCTTCTTGCGAATGGTATGAGCGGAATTCACTATTCCGACTTGTCCATTTCGGAGCAGGGCGAATTCCGTGCAGCTTTGATGACCGTCATGAAGGAGCTTGCTAAGGACATTGCCCGGGATGGTGAAGGTTCTACGAAGTTTATTGAAATCCGCGTCGAGAAAGCCGAAAGCCACAAGGACGCCCTTAAAATGGCCCGGTTTATTGGTACGAGTAACCTCGCCAAGTGCGCTATGTTTGGTGAAGATCCGAATTGGGGACGCATTCTTTCGAGTGCGGGTTCCAGCGGCGTGAATATGATTGCAGAACATACGGACCTTTATTTCGGCGATGTTCAAGTACTTGCAAACGGTCGCCCTGTAGATGCGGATAAGAAAAAACTTGAATCGGTTGTCTGTCAGCGTGAATACAAAGTAACTCTTGTACTCAATATCGGCGAAGCGGCTGCTTCCGCTTATACCTGCGACTTAAGCTACGATTACGTGAAGATTAATGCGGAATATACGACCTGATCGATAGTTGAAATTTAAAAGACATCTGCGAGGAACCTGAGTCTCTCCCTGAAGGTTTCGTCCGGTACTAAGCGCTAAAGTGTAGAGAAACTTTGTCTCTTGCTCGGTTTTTTGACTTTTGGACTGCTTCATTGTCGACTCCTTTATCTCGGCAATAAAGGCAAACATGCGTGTCTTTGCACTGCTTAACTTGTACGTAATTCACTTCGCCAGAACAATTTTTAGTCAAAAGAAACCTCCGTGCTCTGCGCGGGGCTTCCGTATTCTATAGCTATGCTTGGAGTATAGTAAACCGGTAATGGCAATGAGGGCATAGATTCCTTGGACAGGCAAATGTCCAGAAAGATGACGTTCACCAGGTTCTTGAAATACCACCGGATCAGAGCGTGAGCTTTTTGGTCGGCTTCTTGAAAGGCCGGAGCGCAATAAAGATATTCGACCGTCACAAGAATCTTCGCAAAAAATACTGGGGCATGCATTTCTGGTCGACCGGCTACTTCGTGAGCGCTGTCGGAGTGAATGAAGAGCAGGTCGCGAAATATGTCCGGCATATCTTGATTTAGATAGCCCCCCCCCCTTTTTGTGAGGTTTAGGGATCTGTTCCCGCCACTCCTTTTAGGGGTGGTTATTTAGAAATGCCTTATTTTAAAAAATTTAATAGATACATTCGCCAATGAGGGCGAAAACTTCGGCTGCTTTTATTCTTACTTTCAGTAAGGTTCCTGGAGCGTATTCGCCATCAAGCGCTACAGGGCGGTAGTAATCATCGCGGGCAATGGTTGTTCCTTTTCGGAATCCTTTTTTTTCGGCAATGACGCCTTCTTCTTTTCCGATGAATTCGCGATTGTTTTCAAGTGCAATTTTCTGGAATATTTCGGCAATTTTTGCGGAACGCGCATAGCGCTCTTCTTTGGAAAGATTGCTTGCGTAAGAGTATGCAGGAGTACCTTCGCGAGGAACGAATCTCGTAATATTGCAAATTGATGGACGCGTAGTTCTTATAAGATTTAGGCTTTCTTCAAAGTCTTCTTCTGTTTCACCGGGGAATGCAACGATAATATCTGTCCCAAGGGTCAAATTGGGAAAGTGCTGTTTAAATGTCGAAGCAATTTTAATGTAGTCGCTTTGTGTGTGACGGCGGTTCATCGCTTTGAGGATCCTATCACTTCCGCTTTGTACGGGAATATGTATGAATTTGTACAAATGCGGGTCTTGATATGTTTCAAGAAGTGCGTCCAAATAGCGCAAAATGTGCCGCGGGTTTCCCATGCCAAGGCGAATTTTGTAGTCACCTTTGATCTTTGAAATAATTTTTTGCAAAAGGGTCGGCAAATCCGTGTGAATGTCGAATCCGTAGCAGCTCGTGTCTTGCCCGGTGAGAAAAATTTCTTTGGCTCCCGCATCCACTTTTTGCTGAATTCGGTGAATGATTGATTCTTGGGTGTTGCTCACAAGGTGCTTTTTAACTAAATGCGTAGAGCAATAAGTGCAAGAATCAAGGCAGCCTTCCTCGATGTTGACGATACCGATTCCGGGCTGGCTTTCTAAGGTGATTGTGCTTGATGAATTTTGCTCTGGAGAGAGACCAGCCAAGCTTAAAAAAACATCCAAGGCTTTTGGGTTTTTGTGCGCATCATAGGGAGAAAAGCAAAAATCTGGAAATAGCCGGGAGAATTCTTTTTTCAAGTCTTCTGTCGCGCAACCAGTAACCCATACAGGTACGTGCTCAAAGGTCTTGCGGATGTCCTTGGCGAGCTTGACCGCAGAAGCGATCCCTTTTACGGTACAGGCGTTGAGAACAATTGCCGCAGGGGTTTCGGAAGGCATCTCAAAACAGACGGAGAATCCTTTTGCCGCAAACCTTTCCCCGATTTCTTCTCCATCGCCGAAGTTTGCCGCACAGCCTTCACTTAAAATGGCTACGGTGTTTGGCGAATACATTTCAGAGAGACTCCCGGGTAGTAGGTGAGGAGAATTTCCTTATAGCTCTGCCCGGCTTTTGCACGGGCTCGAGCGCCCATCTGGCACATTCCAATTCCGTGCCCGAAACCGCTTCCATGGAGGATCCAAGCGGTTCCTTTTTTCTCGATGCGAAATTTTGCAGAGGGTAGAATTGTGGAACCTTGCTTAAAGAGCCAGCGTGTTTTATCGCCTTTTACCGAAAAAGTTCCTTTATCTGTAGTGACTTCGAGAACATTGATACGACCGCCGGGGAGTTTACTTTTTACTTCAATTGACTTGATCTTTGAAAAAACGTTTTTTCCTTTTGCCTTGGCGTCTTTGAAGTTTGCCTTGAAAAGCCGTGCTAATTCTTTGTCTTTGAATTTACGGTTCCAACTAGAATAAGAAGAAGCTCCGCACCAAGTTTCTTTTGGAGTCTTAAAGTCCTTGACGCTTTTCAAATAAGGGCACGCTGGAAGTCCCCAAGCTTCCACACCCTCCGTGCGACCACCGCAAGTGGAATGGTAGTAAGCCTCGATAAATTTGTCATTATAGATGAGAACTATTCCGGTGGTGGAATCGACGGCTGCGTTGGAATAAACACCTTCTCCTGTAGCCCCGTTGTACACTTGATCCTGCACGCTTGCAAAAACATCAAATCCAAGAGAAGCTCTTGACTTGAAATGTCTGTAGGCGTAAGTACGTGCGGCAATTGCTTGCGCTTTAAGGGCTTCGATAGAGGCTGAGTCAAGCTTGCCTATTTCGTAAGGAACGACTCCTTTTAAGTAATCTTCAATTGAAACTTCGTTGATGACGTTGATTTTTTGCGGTGTCGATACGATGAGAAGATTCCCGCGATAGATTTTTCTTTCAATGGAAACTTTAGATTCTCCGGCAGGGAATACCCAGATAGAGTCTGCGGTAAAGTTCGTATCTTTTGAACTCCAGGTGATTTTCCCGTTCTTGTATTTAATGCCTGCGGAATCTTGAACTAGTATGGCTGAGGTTGAATCTGGATTCGTGCTGACTAAAAAAGAATCCGCGTTTAGATCCGCTTTGGATATTCCGATAAGAATCCCCACGCGGAAATTCCGCTTGAGTTCTTCGGGAATGTCAATGGAATCCAGATTTTCTTCGGTTATTTTGAATGTATCCGCTTGGAAAGCTTCCGCTTCTTCTGCGGAATCGGCGTAGAATTCTTCTCCTTCAGGAGCAAGGGAATCTGTGCTTGCGGAATCGAGGATAGCTGGTGTGCGAGATTCTCTGGAGGAGTACGTTTCCGCGCTGTCTTTTGTCTTGGTGTCAGAGTCTGGTGCAATAGCGACAAAGGGCGACTTGCTTCTCTCTTGATTTTCCGTTCCGGAGTCATCTGTGACTAGCGGAGGGAGAGGGGCGCAACCTGCTAGCGTTGCGAGAAAGAGAAGCAGAGTACGCTTCATCTGCTATTCGCCTTTTTTTGCTTTTTTTGCCATATCGCGGAGTCTCGACTGATTCATCGTTCTATCAGCAGTCGAGATGACATCGACGAACAATTTGCCCTCTAGGTGGTCGCATTCATGCTGGATGCAACGGGCGAGAATCCCTTCACAATTATGGAGTACAACTTCCTGTCCGTTTTCGTCTGTGAATTTAGTCCACACTTTTCCAGGACGGACGACATTGCAGAATATATCCGGGATGGAAAGGCAGCCTTCATCGTAGGGTACATCCGTAGAATCAGGTTCAACCCCCCATTCCGGGTTGAACATTATATGCGGTTCTGGAGTCTCGCCTTCGTCGGGCCTCGTCGTATCGATGACCACAAGGCGGATGGCTTTGCCAATTTGTGGACCGGCGAGACCGCACCCCCCACCGTCATACATCGTGTCCAGCATGTCCTTAGCCAGAGCGACAAGGTCTGGAGTCACTTTAGTGACGGGTTTGCAATTTTTACGGAGTACGGGGCTTCCGTAAAGCTTTATGTCAAGTAGCGCCATGTTTATTTGGCAGCCTTTTCCGTTGCAGGCTTGTCTTCGAGTACGCGGAGGATGGCGGACTTTTCAAAGTCGAGCTTGGTATCGTTTCCCGTTTTGACCGTAATGATGTTGTCTTGAATGTCTGCGACAGCTCCGATGATGCCTGCGGAGGTAAGGACTTTATCGCCTTTTTTAAGAGCCTTGCGCATAGCTTCCGTTTTTTTCATTTCCTTCTGTTTGGGCATAATGAAGAAAAGGTACATCACCACGAACATCAAAATGAACGGGAGAAATCCCATAATGGCGGAACCGCCTTGTTTAGCTGGTTCTGCAGCTCCGTCTGCGAAGGCGGAAGCGGCAAAGAGAAGAGCGATGAGGGCTGTAGATTTCATAATGAATCCTCTTAAGGTTGTGCGCCAAATTTAGAAAAATGAGAAAGAGAAAGAGAATTGAATTGTGAAATAGGCGCTAGTCTGTTAAAAAGAATAGATCAAAAGCACTGTTTTTTATTGGCTGATAGTTCTTTTAGAACGCTTCAGGAAGCTTTTTATCAAGCAATGGGTAGATCCTATTCAATTCAATCAGATTTTCTACGAATTCCTTGTCGGCATAAAAAATGCTGATGTTTTTAACGTCGAGTCCGTTTGAGTAAGGAGGTTCTGTAAATAGAAATCCGCAAGTTTCCAAATTTTCAAGGGACCTTGCAGTTAACCTGATTCCGGGGATCACTTTTTTATAGGCAGCAAGAAAATCTTCAAGGGAAACGGATGTATTCCCATGAAAATCCTTGCTTTTTGTCTTGCAAGCTTTGATGAATGCGGAAAGAACGATTTGATCTCCCGCAGAAAGAAGCTCTTTAGGTAGCGTATTCCCTGTTGCTCTTGCAAATAAAGTCTTGTACAGAAGTTCCGGTAGCTTTTTTTTGTAAAAATGAATTTGTGTGCGATTTCCAGGAATGAGTTCCGCAATACCGAGACCGCAGAGTGCTCGGATAAGACTGTATGCATCATTGTAACAAATTCCATTGATGACTTTTAGGTTGTCAATAATGGATTCTAGATCGAAAGTCCCGCTTTTGGATCCTTTTGCCGCTTTTGCAAAAAGGAATAATAGGGTGGGAAGAGCGTGGATCTTATCAATTTTTTCTTTGTTCGATTCTGCTCTGCGAAGGCGCTCTGCCATGAAATGCAAAAGGTTGGGAAACCATTCCGGGAGGTTCGTCAATGTCTTGGATAGGTCTTCTTGTCCGATGACAGTTACTTCAGTCTCTTCCGAAGCCCTCAAAGTAAGGCCGTGCGGAAGGTTTTCGAGTAGTGACATTTCACCCACGAGCGTGTGTTCTTCTATTTTTCCGACTGTAAAACTTTTGGCTCCTTCGCGCTTTTGTGCGATAAGCGATCCTCTAGTTATAATATAAAGACGCCCGTCTTTAGAACCTTCTTGGAAAAGAATGTCTTTGGGACGCAATTTCATAGAGCACTCCCCGTGAGACTCCGCTCGTTATGAATGGCGAGCAGAAAATTTTCAAGAATTTTTTTCTCTAAGTGAAGTTTGTTCGTTTCTTGCAGATGCTTAAAGATGCCGAGTTCTTGGAATTTGATGATCTCGACTATAGAGGCTTCTGGAGTTGCTATTTGAAGATATTTTATCCACTCTCCGCTATTGTGTATTAGAATAGAATCTTCCAACGCAAGAAATTCCAAACAGGCTCGTTCTCTTTGAGAGAGTTCAAGTGGCGGATATATTTTATTTTGGTGTTGACAGCGAAGGTAATCGACAAGAATTTCGAGAATTTGCGGTTTCTCTATAGATATTAGCGCATTCTGTTTTCCGGATTGATCCGGAAAAAGTTTCAGGATGTTTCTCCTCACCAATTCCCGGACAGCATTTTGTACGGAGTCTTTGGACGCCCTTGTCTGCCATAAGAATTCCTTGAGGACTTTTTCCGCCTCGAGGGGCTCTCCTTCATAGTGCAACATGAGAAACTTCGAAAGACTTTGTAGGGGATCCGCAAAGATAGGCTCTTCAAGAGATTGCTTTAAGGAGCGGGTGCGCTTGGATATGGAATTGATAATTGCAAGAAGCCAATTTGGCGCTTTCTTAAAAATGGCAGCCAGTGCGGATTCATCAATGATAGCAAGTGTTGAATTAATGGAAGCGCTGATGTCGTGCTTGAATTTAGAATGATCCATAACGGCAGAAACGCCGACTAGCGAACCTTTAGGCATTTTATAAAGGAGTTTTCCTTTATCGAATGCATTGAGTTCACCATCTTCTACATAGACCATTTTTGTGGCGGAGTCGCCTTGTTTAAAAACAAGACAACCCGCTGGTGCGTGGATGCGTACTAGCGGGATTTCTTGAGGATTGGGATTGCCCGAAGTCAACGGGAAACCACCGGTTAAATTAGACGTCGCGCTTTTCGATACGAGCGGCCTTGCCGCTCAAATCGCGCATATAGAAAATGCGGGACTTGCGGACCTTACCCTGGCGGTTTACTTCGAAGGAAGCAATACGCGGGCTGTGGACTGGGAAAATGCGTTCAATAGCAACATTATCTGTTATCTTGCGGATGGTGAGCGTAGTAGAAACGCCGACGTTCTTCTTTTGAATGATGACGCCCTTGAACGGCTGAATGCGTTCCTTGGCGCCTTCGATGACTTTCACGTTAACGGTGACTGTGTCGCCTGCGCGAAGTTCAGGGAGATCGGTTTTTTTGTTTTCTTGTTGAATTGTTTCAATGTTCAGGGACATATTATGTGACCTCGGTTATGTAGTGCCAAATTTAGTATCTATTTTCAATTTTTCGTAGATGTCAGGGCGTCTTTCTTTCGTTCTTTTTAAAGATTCCGCCTCTCTCCATGCACAAATATTCTTGTGATGACCCGAAAGGAGTACTTCTGGGACTTTTTTTTCTTCAAAAACTTCAGGACGGGTGTAAACAGGCCAGCCTAGTAGCCCTTTTGCAAAAGAGTCCGTTTCTCCGGATTCGCTTTTCCCTAGAACTCCGGGAAGAAGCCTTACTACTGCATCGGTGAGGAGCATTGCTGGAAGTTCACCTCCGCTTACGACGAAATCGCCGATGGAAATTTCCATATCTACGTAGGATTCGCGGATGCGTTCGTCGATGCCTTTGTAATGCCCGCAGAGCAGCACCAGATGGCTCTCTTTGGAAAGGTCGGATGCAATTTTGTGGGTAAAGGGAATTCCGTCTGCTGTGAGGTAGATAACTTTTCCGTTGTCCTCTTTGACCCCTGTGCTTTTGATCGCTCGAGCAAGCGGTTCCGGTCGAAGCACCATGCCCGGTTCCCCACCGTATGGAGCATCGTCTACTTGGCCATAGTCGTTGATTGAAAAATCGCGGAGATATAAAGTATTAAAAGTGAAAATTCCTTTGTTGCGGGCGCGTCCGACGATGGAATGTTGCAATGGGGAGAACATTTCGGGGAAGATTGTGATGCAATCGATTCTCATTCCACCCTCATGTCAAAAAGATTTTGGAGAAACTCTTCCGAAATTTTCACAGTGCGGAGTTCCTTGTCTATTTCTCCCACGCATTCTTTGATCCACGGGGCGAGGATCTCTTTTCCTTTGTATGCAAATCGGAATGCGTTCACGCTGGGGAGTTCTTCCACTGAAAGAACTTTGCCTATCTCTTCGCCAGCCTCGCCAATGACGCTGTAGCCTTCCAAGTCGGAAAGATAATACTTGCCTTCGGGTTCGGGCAAGCGTTCGGATATAGGTATGCAGATGTCTGCATTCACTAGGCTTCGGAGGGATTCGGATGAATCATAGCCTTTGAATTTGAGGAGCCATACTTTATTTGCAATGCGGGCTTGTTCAACTTGAAGCTCTGTAGTTATATCACCTTGTATGGCAAATACAGTCGAAAGTTTGGCATAGCGGGAGATGTTGTGCGTTTCGGGAGCACATTTGATTTCACCCTTAAACCCATGCGGTTTCATCAGGTGACCGACGATGACCAAATTGTTCATACTGTTTTCCATTTTTGCTTCTTAAAGGAAAACCCCGTGCTGAAGCACAGGGCTTTGAATTTAATTTCTTTGAAGAAATCCCTTAAGCGATTAGGCTTTTGGTGCTTCTTCAGCAGCTGGGGTCGCTTCGGCAGCGGCTGGTGCTTCTTTCGCAGCCTTTTCTGCTTCGATACGAGCCTTGGCTTTTAGGCTGAGCTTCGCTTTCTTCTGCTTTTCCGGACGCGGAGTTGCGACTTTGCCCTCGATAGAACGTTTCGCTTTGAGTTCATGGAAGAGATCAAGAATGCCGACTTGACGGAGGAGGGAGGCGACGGTGTCGGAAGGCTGTGCGCCGTTCTGAAGCCATTTCAAAACCTTTTCTTGGTCGAATTTGATGTCCGGCTTCTTGAGGTTCGGATTGTAGAAGCCGACCTGTTCGATGAAGCTTGCATTGCGGGCCTTGCGGTTGTCAATGACGACAGCGCGATAGACGGAGCTGTGTCTCTTGCCGAAACGGGCTAAACGGATAACAGTAGACATGAAAATACCTCTTATTTTGATTTTCGAAGACAAATATAGGATAATTTTTTTGTGTGTAAAGGACGGATTTCAAAAAAAAGCGTCATTTAAGCACAAAGTAGCGAATTTTGCGAATAAAAATACGAAAAAGCCGCAAAAATTTTAAATTTTGCGGCTTCTGAAAATTTCATTTTTCTTGTGTACTAGAGGTCGTTATAACCCGCGTTCGGTTCCCAAAGGATTACTTCCTTTCCTCCGAGCGTCTTCTGAACGTCGATCAAACGCTGATTACTGGACCCTTTAAAGGGTGCGTCGAGTGTGCGTTCCGCAATGAGGAAAGGCCCATCGACGAGAAGGTCGGCAAAGGTCAGAAGCTCGAGAATTTCCGGTTCCGTATTAGACTTCTTGATGAGATCTTCATAGAGGTAACCCGTATAGATAGTGAGATGCATTCCGCGTTCTTTGATTTCGCGGGCAAGGGGAACTAGGTTCTTTGCTTGGCAGAACGGTTCTCCTCCGCTAAAGGTCACACCATCGAGAAGCGGATCTTCATCGAGCATATCGAGAATTTCCGCGATGTCAATATCGTGACCGCCCTTGAAATCGTGGGTCTGCGGGTTATGACAAAACGGGCAATGGTGCGGGCACCCTTGTACGAATACCGTCATCCGCATACCCGGACCGTCTACGCAGGATTCGGGTTCGATTCCTGCTATGCGGAGAATTCCGTGAATATCATTAGCCATTGTTGTTGAACGAAACGTTGTGTGTAACTCGGTCGCGGACTTCGGCGCGCTTGGCATCGTTGAAGCGGTCCA
>JALNVO010000041.1 GCA_023231365.1 Fibrobacteraceae bacterium
AGGCTGTATCTATATTCGACGTAATCAAGATGGAATAAGATCCGTTATCAGCCGTACTTATTTTTGGAATTTCAACATAGTAGAATCCGCTTGTTAATTGAGTAATGAATTTGTTTGTCGCAAAGTTTGCGGAATCACCGAGCCGTCCGTAATCCCTGTATAAGGTATTCCCACTTTCAATAACTGCTGTTGTCGGCTTTAGGTAGGATCCTTCTTCTTCCCGGACGTACAGAGAATCTGCATGCCCACCGGATTTCTTTTTTCCAGAAATGGTAATGAGCGTTCCTTTAGGAAAATTGCCAAGAAACAACTTGAGGGATGTTGCTTGGGATGGAGAGTCTTTTCCGTTTTCAAATTTAATTGTATCCAAAGTAAGCGTATCCGCATAGTCCACGTCAAGCCGATTGGAGTAGGAACTGGAAGAAATGGAAGAGGACGATTCTTCGGAGGAAGAAGATGTTTCGTCAGAAGACGAACTGCTATCATTCCCGCATCCGATAAATGCGGTCGTCAACAGAAGTAAAGAAAGCGGAAGAAAAAGTTTTTTCATATTTCGCCTAGTTCAAGATATAGAATTTTGCTTCTTTTGTAAAAGATTCGCCGGTTACTTTCAGTTTGTATTTGCCAGTGGGAAAGTCTTTGGCCTTGAACTTGAAATTATAATTCTTTTCGCTTTCAAGTTCGCGGGCGGAAAGTGTTTGCATCCGCTTCCCGGCTTCGTTATAAATTGCAATTTCTACGAATTGAGGCTGTCCGATAGTTAGGTCGAAATTGCAATCGAGGGAATAGATGTCGATGTTCACTTTGGATAGTCTGACACCGCCTTCGAGCGTGTCGCCGCTGACCGTTTTGTTGCTGTCGAAGTAACTGATATAGAGTGCCGGGGCGAGAGCTTTCCCGGCTTCGCGGGAGTAAACGTTGAAGTTGGAATCGGACGGTGAGGTTGCAGATAGGATAAATGTGAAAAGCTGCGTTTTGTGCTTGCGCTTCATGAATTCTGTGAGGCTCGGCGTGCGGAGGAATGTGCCGAGAGAATTTTCCGGCTGAATTTCCATTGTTCCGAGATAGCTCGTGTATCGCGGGTCGATACCTCCTCCGCGGCTGTTTTTGATGATGTAAGCTCCACCGGGTGAATTTTGGTTTGCAGGGGCGTTTATCCAGGTGAGATCGGTTTCCATCCAATCGGGGCCAGTCTTGTCGTTGCCGAAATTTGCGGGAGTTTCTTCTTTAAGTCCAAAAACATTCCATTTAACGGGATTTTTCTTGTCATGATATCGGGGGTCATCCGGGATGGATAATTGTAGTGCGGCATCCGCTACAGGGCCCGGAAGTCCTGAAATGTCGAATTTGAGATAAATTTTTCCGCTGTTCCCATTTTTGCTGTAGCAGATTTGGAGGAGCGAGTCGGATCCGTGCGGTGAATAGGAATCAAATTCTGAAATCCAGGTATCCATGCCGCGTCCTGAAGGAACTCCGTTGCCGGAATGATCTTTGGTCGTCGTGCGTCTGTCGAATACGAAAATATGCGTTGTATCGGAAGCTTCCAATTCTCCGTCATTGGCTAGAAATGAGATATGATAGCGACCGCTATAGCTGAAGCTCGCTTCGGTATTATAGGCTTTATCATCGCTGAAGACGACTTTGCCCGGACCTGCAATTTTCTTCCATTGCACAGGGTCGCTGCAGAGACCTTTTGCCCGACCGTCATCATAAACTTGTCCGGAGAGTTTTGCCGTATTTGGCAAAATGACTATCATATCATTGGGGGCTTCCACTTCGGGGCGTTCGTTGGAGCCCACTTTGGGAATGTATCCAACGTACAACGTAAGCATCGTGCCGCCCGAAGAATTCTTCAATAGATCATCTGCAAAAAGGGTCTTGCTTTCACCGTTGCGAGTTTCTTCGACGATTTTTGGGAATGTATTCCCTTGAAGGGCTGTTTCCCGGAGACCTTCAAGGGAAATGCTCGCTGTATCGTTAATGAACATCGGGGCTGTTTTGGCCTTGCGGTTGGATATCACGTGTACGCCGATGAGTTCTGCTTCGCCGTGGTCGCGGTTGTGAAGCACCGTATTTCCGTTCTCTGCAGTGAGTCCTAAGATCCAAAGAGTTCCGCCATTGTTCACGATTTTGGTGTTCTGGTCGTTATCCATATGAAGCTGTCTTGCCCATACGTGTTGCAGATTGATGACCATACGGCTCATAGAAACATCTTCGATGTAAAGATCGCCGGAGCCGATCGAATCGCTTTCATAGCTCTTCGTTTTCATGTTCTTGAGGATGAGCGTGCGGGCAGAATGGTGCACGATTCCAGAGCCGAATTCGGAGAACCTTTCAATGGAAACTTCGTTGAAGGAACCATCGTCGATGATGAATTTCCCAGGGCCGTCAATACGGGCTTCCGTTCCTAAAATGCGGTGCAGGCGTTTGCGGATATGGATGTCCTTGTTGATTGTATAGCGACCGCCCGGAGTAAAGAATATGGTTTCGGCACCATCGTCGATAGCTTGCTGAATGGCCTTGGAATCGTCCGTTCCGTCGTTTGCCGTTCCGCCATAATCTCCGCTGAGGCCAACCCATTGATCTGCGGGTTGTTCTGTTGGAATGAGCGTTTCTGCAATGGACAATTTGAATGAATAGGGCGGTGTGTGGCAAAGGTTCGTTGGAATATCCGAAGAATACTCAAGAATTTCCGGGCCTTTGAGCCCTTTTCCATCGGCAGGACCATGATCTTCAATTGCCGTTGCATAGCGGCTGGTGGATATTCCGCGGACGAATAGGAATCCTTCGTTGTATATGGCGGGGATGGAAGACTTCTTATCGCCGGAATATTCGAGAGCTCCATCGACGAGGGTAAACATTGCATCTTCACCAAAGTTGGCCACAGCTGGGACTTTGTTGCTGCTTCTCAGGTTGCGGATGGTAATCGACTGATCATGATTCTCAATGCCGTATTTTTTTTGCTTTGACAGCGTAATATGCTCCATTGACATTCCAAACAGAGGAAAATTTGTGAGAATGCCGACATCAAATCCTTTGATCTCTACGTTTTTGATGAACAAAGGGCCTATGTTTTCTGCATATCCCATATCGATACCGGCAACGCCAGACTCATCACCGGAAGTAATCTTTACATTGAGGATCGTGCCTTGGCGGGTTGCATTGAAGCGGATGCCGATAGCTCCTGGGTTGTTCTTTCCCGTGCGGAGACTTACATCGCGGATGGAGTTGCGTTCGTGCGGAGTTGGGCCTACGCCGGTGTAGAACATTGCACGGGGAGCTTCTGGATTTTCATATCCGTATGAATTGTCTTGGAGGATGATGATCGTTCCTCCCATACTTTGCCCTTGGAGAATGGTCCTGCGATAGGAATTCTCCGGTTTTTCAGCCCTGGGCCAACTGATTTGTTTTGATATGAGATATGTTCCGTGCGGGAGGTAGATAATATAGTCTCCGTTCGGATGGTCATCGAATGCTTGTTGCAGAGCTTCGGAATCATCCGTCTTACCGTCGCCTTTTGCGTTATAAGGCGCTTTAGTAACGTCCACGACTTGGGAACCCAATGGGAAAAAGTTTGATTGCGCAAAAAGGGTTGCGGAGAGAAGTAGAATGTTCAATGTAGAGAGCCGGTACACGAAAACCTCTCAGAAGGGAAAAATACCAATTATCGATAACCATCACCTCTAAAAATTCATCTGCGGAAAAAATGGCTGCAGCAATTTGAACGATTTCTGCCACTTTTTATTCCTGCCATTGTTTAGTTTCGCTCATTTTTTCTTTCGCAAAACAATTTTTAGAAGCTTCCTAATAAATATAGCCTTTCTCGGGGAGCTTTAGGAAAGACTTTCTTTTCTTAACTATACGAAATTCTTCTTGACTTGCATATTATGGGATTAGTTTGGGATGAAACTTTGGAACCGCCATTCGGGAGCGATGAGATTTCAAATTACCATGTATTGAGTATCCGTTTTTGGAGATCTTCGGTATGGAATGGCTTTTATGAATGGCATAGGATCTAGCGATATTCTTATCTCAAATAAGGCCGTTTGTAGAAAAAGGTATCATCCACCGTAATCCCAAAGTAGGTAATATGAGGCATTCCCCGCTTTTAAAAACAGTGTTTTTTTCCACTTTGGTGGAGAAGCTTCCAAATAAAAAATCCCGGAATGATCCGGGATTTTACTGTCGTTGGATTGCTTTATTTTCCAAAGTCCGCTGTAGGGGTCATCAATTGCCAGAGGACGGCTTTTTGTGCGTGCAGACGGTTTTCGGCTTCTTCGAACGAGAGGTTCTTTTTACCATCCATTACGGAATCGGTGATTTCTTCGCCGCGGTGAGCAGGGAGGCAATGCGAGACCATACAATGTGCCGGAGCCCTAGAGAGAAGGGCGTCATTGATTTGGAACGGGAGGAAGTGGCCCTGCTTGGTAGATTTTTCTCCTTCTTGTCCCATACTTACCCAGACGTCACTGTAAAGGATGTCTGCGTCTTTTACCGCTTCTTCCGGGGTGTGGAATACGCGGTATTTGCAACCGTGTCTTTTGAGCCCGGCTTCGGATTCCCGGATGATCTTCGCGGATTGTTCATAGCCTTCGGGGCAGGCAAGTGTAAAATTCATACCCACTTTAGAGGCGAGCGTGAGAAGGGAATTCGCGACATTATTGCCATCGCCGATGAAAGCAACTGTTTTGCCTTTAAGGGAACCCAGTTGTTCTGTAACCATTTCTGCAAAGGAAATGGCTTGGCAGGGGTGATAATCGTCCGTCAAAGCATTGATAACGGGAATGGAACCATATTCGGCGAGCTGATCTACAAGATCTTGCTTGAAGCAGCGTACAACGAGCGCGTTCACCCAACGGGAAAGACAGCGGGCAACATCCTTGACACTCTCGCGTTTGCCAAGTCCGATGGAATCCGGTGCAAGGAGAACGGGCATGCCGCCTAATTGATGGATGCCGACTTGGAATGTTGTAATAGTGCGGAGAGAAGGCTTCTCAAAGAACATACCGATGGACTGCCCGTGGAAGCGGTCTGAAAATTTTCCCTGTTTTACTTCTTTTTTGAGGCGCATCGCAATTTCGACTGTTTCGAGAATGCGTTCTTCGCTCCAATCTGCAAGACGTAAAAGGTGGCGGTTTCTATCGATCATTTTTTGTTCCTTCTTTTGCCCCGACTGGAAAAACAAAAAAACCGGTCCAAAAGGTTTTGGGCGGTTTATGTTTCCCGAATTCGGGAGGAAAGTCAAAATATACATATTTTCTTAAAATTTGCAATTTCTTTTGATAAAGAAACAAAAAAATAATTTCTAGTATTCCCTGTTTTAGGGGCGAGTGCCAGGGTCAGAAACTTTCTAAATAGTATGTGGGTCGCAGTTTCAATGCCGCTTCGTCTTCTGCCAAATCCTTTTGGGGCGTATTTCTTCCAATGATGAGGGCTGCGTCAATTTTTGACGCTAGGGCGCCTCCGATATCGGTGGCGAGTGTATCGCCGATCATTACGGTCGGCATTTTTCGGGGTAGGCTTTGAATGGCTTTTTCAAAAAGTTCCGGAAAAGGCTTTCCAAAGAAGAACGTTTTTGCCTGTGTCGCCTTGTATAACTTGTGTGCGTATGCTCCTGAAACGGGTTCCCTTGGCGAATTGATGCGCGGGGCGTATGCATCAGGGTTGAGCACGATCAGTTTGGAATTTTTACCCTTAAGAATTTGGACAGCAGCTTCAAAAATACGGGGATCATCTTCCGCAGCAGAAACGATCACGGTATTCTCTTCCGGTGAATAGGAATGGGATACTCCTGCTTTTTCTAGGAAGGAAATACCTGCAGGGCGACCGATGTAAAAGGCTTCGCGGATTGCGTTCTTTTGTGCGAAATCCTTGAATAGATCACCGGATGAAAGAATTTCCCTTTCTCGAAAGGGAATGCCCATTATTTTCAAGCTTTCGAGCATTTGTGGGATGCTTTGCGAAGCTGCGTTTGTAACGAGCCGCATTTCTTTTTTGCTTTGGCGGACTTTATTGTAGGCTTCACGCGCACCGGGGTAGATGTAGTTTTTCTGGTTGTAGAATGTCCCGAAAGCGTCGAAGAAAAAGGCTTCGTAATGGCTAATTAAATAATCAAGGGAAGCCGTCCGTGTGTCGTTCTTCATTGGCTTAAAGCCTGCGATTTCAAAATACCGGGTATAGATTTCTCTTTCGAAGGATTCCATTCTATTTTCTGTGGACGCCCCAGACTTGGACTGCGTTTGTTTCGTTGTCATTGCGCCAGATCGTCGTATTGTTGTAGGTGATTCCTGCAAATATCTTGGCTATGTAGGCTCCTGTGCCTACTATGCGTCTGTCGTTGCTCATCAAGTTCCATTTGAGGAAAAGTGTTTTGGCGTTTTCTAGACAGTTGAAATTCGGGAACCGGGCGTCGCTGCATTGTGTCTCTGTATGGATGCTCGTGACATATTCGCCGAGGTTCGTGTAAAGTCTTAGATCTATCAAAATGGAAATTTTTGAAGGATCAATTTTTATGCTGGAATCGCCTAAAGCTTCGCGGATGGAAGTTGCTAGTTCTTCTCCGCCGATGTCTATGGCGACTCCGGCATTTTCTTTTTGGGGAAGGCTGTCGGAGGGGTTTGCAAAGATTCTTTCAAAGATGGACTTTTTTTGCATCGCTTCCGAATGGCTGAATTCGATGAGCGTATTGGTGCGGATTTCAAATGGATAGGTGCCTTCTATTTTCGTAAAGGCTGATCCGGATTGCACTTTATTTTGTGAAGAATCCTTGAGTGCGTAGGAGAGAATGCGGAGGGAATCTTTGGGAATGACCGACGTAGTGGAAGAAGTCCATATTATAGTGGCTTCCGTGTTTTCGGGATTCCATAGGACGGATGTTCCGGAAATCGGCTGCATATCTTGGGTGTTATAGGACTTATATTCAAAAATATCGGAACTGCTTTGGACTTCTGCAACACCTTCTGTAAAGGATACTTTGAGTGTGTCGCTGCCATTTCCCTTGGAACTTTTGAGATAGGCTCTTTTGATTGCCGGAGCCATTCCGTCTTTCATTTGGATTTCGATAGGGGAGTTGCCCTTATAATAAATGAAGGAAGATCCAAAACTTCCCCAGATTGCAGTTTGTTTAGCTTGTATGTTATTGTCTTTGGAAAGGTTGAGCAACAGCTTGCGGGAGGAACTAGAATCGATAAGGAGCTCTGTTCCTTTTATGCAGAAGTTCCGGATATTTCCGTTTGAATCCGGCCATGTAAATGTGAGACTGTCCACGGCGGAGTCGAGGTAATCTTTTGTCAGGTTTCCGAGGAACGTCCATTCGACGATGTCCATCTTCCCGTCGCCGTTTCTGTCTTTGAAAAAGTTCTTTTCGGTCGAAGGTGGAATTGGATTTTGAATAAAAGAAGCTATGGCGAATGCCGGGAGCATTCCTCCGCAAAGTGCGAAAATGTGCCATAGCTTTTTCATTTTCTTTCAACTCCTCAAAATACCGTAGTCGCGTCCTTCGGCTGGAATCACCAGTCCCATTTCCGAGAGAACGCGGATCCGCTTTTCAAGAATTGACTTAAAATCTTCGCCGAGTTCTTCTTCATCGTCTTGGTTCAGGTTGTATGCATAGTAGCTTCCATCGCCAAAGAGGGTAAAGCAGCAGTCCCAGTCGATCTTCGATTTTTCATCGTCAATGCTCTCGAGCATCAAAATTGGGCGTGGTGCCGGAATGGGCTCCGCGTGCCCGTTCTCATATATAAAATAATTTCTGCTGACTAGAATGTGTTCTAGTGCCATAGAAGGTTTTACATCTGAAAACTCGTTTCTGAGCCTGCGGATGTTTCCTAGATCGTCTTCAAATGGGTCTTGAAAGTCTTGTGGGAGCACAATTTGCCAATAATCGAATTTTTTCCCGGATGCATTGAAGCGGTCTTGCCATTCTTTAGGCGGTTCTGGGCGCGTAATCAAAAAGTCTTCGAAAGAGTCGAGAATGTTGTCGAATTTTGATTCATAGGGCTCTTTGCGCTGTTCATCGATAAGGGCGAGCAGAGACTGTATCTTTTGGTCTGTGTTCATCTCTTTGGACATTACCATTCCTCTTCTGTTTTGAGCGTAAGACTCATTGCTATGTGTTTCTCGTAGTAGGAACCTTCGTGGATAAATATGGGCCATACGCTTCTCTCACCGCTATAAGGCACATCTTTTCCGTCAAAGGTGCGGAACATAGGCATACCCGGTTTTACTTCCAAGTAATCTTTTCCTTGTATGTTCTGGTGGATCATCGCGAGGATGTTCTTTTGTGGGTCGCGCGGGTAGTCGATATCCTTGTACTGGGTAAAGACGCTTACCTTTTTCTTGGGCTTTTGCTGCAATACGCCGCGGTTCCATTCTTCGGCGAGTTCGAGGTAGCGGATGACGATTTTTTCTGTCTGTTCAAAGAGGTCTGCCCGGATGGTTCCATGATTTTGCGGGCCAACCTCTAGACAGATGTCTGCTTTGGCGATTGTGCCAAAGTACGGGGATTCTCCGCGTTCTTCTGGCTGGTAGTAGATATGCGCTGTTGAAAATTCGCAGACTAATTCTGCGGAAGCCCGCATTGTAAATGGGTCGCGCGTCGAAAGGATAAGGCAGAGCCCCATATTGGCTTCTGTGTTGTGCACGTCGATGATGAGGTCGGTTTTGGTTTGCGGGCCTTTAGGGCCATACTTTTGGTTCAGCTCTTGCGCCCGGCGGATTTCGTATGCATTAGGTGCGTTTAGGGCGAGAAGCTTGTTTGAAAAACTGCGGTTCAAGTCTATATCGGCATATCGCCGACAAATTTTGGACGCTTCTATGTTCGTGTGAACGAGCGCGATGGATGCTGATGGGCAGCGATCTGCATAGCATTCTTTGTGCGAAGACCATTTCTCGAAAAGTTTGATTCCCGTTAATTCGTTGCCGTGCGTACCGCCGGAGATGACGATTGTTTTAATAGAACTCATACAGCTATAATACTAAATTTGGCGCATGACTGCCACCGAACTAAACTTCCACCGCCGCCTTTCTGTGGCTCCGATGCTCGATTTTACGGATAGGCACGAACGCTATTTTTTAAGACTTCTTACTAAAGAGACTTTGCTCTATACAGAAATGATCGTGGCGAATGCTTTGCTTCATGCGGGCCCTCGTTTCCTTGCACATAATGAAATAGAACAGCCTGTGGCGCTCCAACTCGGCGGTAGTGATCCGAAGATGCTTACCGAATGTGCGAGGATCGTAGAAGATGCGGGCTTTGTAGAAGTGAACTTGAATTGCGGGTGCCCGTCTGAACGCGTCCAATGTGGATCGTTCGGCGCGTGCCTGATGAAAGAAAAAAATCTGGTAGCGGAATGCGTTTCTGCGATGAGGGCCAAGGTGAAGATCCCTGTTACAGTCAAAACCCGCATCGGCGTGGACGAATTCAACAGCTGGGAATTTTTTTTGGATTTCATTAAAACAGTTGCTTCGGCCGGGTGCGATACTTTCATCATCCATGCGCGCACTGCGCGACTTAAGGGGTATACACCGAAAGAGAACCGGGAGCGCCCAGAACTTCATTACGAAGTAGTGTACCGCCTCAAGCAGGAATTGCCGCAATTGAATATCAGCATCAATGGTGGAATTACGACGCTTGAAAACGCTAAGGAAGCTTTAACTCATGTGGATGGCGTGATGATGGGACGCGCACCTTATGCGAACCCATGGCTTTTGGCGAATGCCGATTCTTTGATTTTTGGAAGGAAAGATTCTTCGCCCGCTACGCGCAAGGCCCTTTTAGAAGCTTACTTACCTTATATGCAACAGCAGCTTTCGGAAGGATGCCCGCTTAGCATTATGACAAAACATTTGTATGGACTATTTTCCGGATTTCCTGGTGGTCGTCGTTATAGACAAATTCTTTCGGAAGAATCTCCTAAAGTGGAAGCGACGCTGGATGTCGTACGACTCGCTATGAATGCTGTGTCGGAATAATTTGTATAAATTATTCTTTAGGGAACATTTAAAAACAAACGTAGGACTCCCGAAGGAATCCTACGCTTGTTTGGGGTATGGAGGAATTACAGGTTCTAATATAACAAAATTAGCGGGTTGGAGGAGGTGGAGGATTATTATTATTTTCTTCCATTCCATTCGGAGGAGGCATCTGTCCGTCAGGGCCTCTTTGAGGATCTCCGCGATACATTTCACCTTGCGGTTTAAAACCTTTGTCCTGCATAAAACGATGTTCATCGTCGCGGAAATACTTTCCGTCGCGATTTCCTCGCCCTTCAGAGCCTAATTTGTTCTTTCCTTTATTTTGGTACTTATTTTCGAACTTTGGTTGTAATGCCTTTAATTTTTTATTTTGTTCAGGAGTAAGTACGGCTTTGAATCGTTTGATATCGGCTATTCGGAGATCCAATCGCTCTTCGTTGAGAAGCAAGAGTTCTGCCCTGACAGATTTGAGGTCTGCTTCAGAAATAGGATTCTGATCGAGGACATCGTGAAGTTTTCTCTCTGTCATTCTTATTTTCTGGTGGAGAGCTTTGCGGGTGGAATCGCATGCTTTGACATTAGAATCCAGTTTTGCAATCTGGTCTTTGGACAGCCCGAGAATGGAATCGATATCTCTTTTAGAGGGGAGGGGGCCATCTTGTCTAGCCGTATTTTCTTCTCTCGGGACCTGCATCTCTTCCTGTGCGGGGCCGCGATTGTCGAAAGGACGCGGGGAATGATTGAAGAACACCGAACTTGCAAAGAAGCCGACGGAAGCGGCGAGGATCAGGCCGCTTGCCAGAAATAATTTAGAACTAGAATTGAGAGCCATATCAACCTCCGGTGGGAAAATAATTGTCTATTGCTGTGGAAAAGGAACTCACGGCATTCCCAGAACCGAGCCCGGAATACCAAGAGAAGTATTCGAATGACGAATCGCTAGCGCTCGTTTGGGTAGCTGTTGAATTTGAGTTGAATCCAAAAAACATAGCTCCGGCAACAAATAGGATGCTTGCCGCAGCGGAAAGGGATGAAAACTTGTTGAGGAGTAGCGACTCTTTTTGTTCGTTGGCCTTATTGATGCGCATAACGACTTTATCCCATGAATCCTTTCGTGGAACAAGCCTTGAGGCTTTTGAAAAATCGATTTCTTCACGCATATTGGTTCTCCTTCTCTATTACTTTCCGCACTTCGGCGCGCGCCCTCGAAAGTCGTGCTTTGAGTGTGCCTTCCGGAGCCTTGTACATTTCTGCAAGAGTTTTGATGTCCAATCCTTCCGCATCCTTGAGCCAAAGCAGGCTCCGGATTTCTGGTGTAAGCACGGAGAGTCCTGCAAAAAGGGTTTCTTTGTCGGGTTCGGATAGCCCCTTGTCCTCTTTGCCTGTGGAATGTTCTTCTATTTCGCTTTTCCGGGTACTCACGATCTTGAAATGGCAGCGGTCGCTGCGGAGTTTCATTAGGCAAGCATTTTTCGTCAAGGTATATAGCCAAGTCGAAATTGCCGAATCTCCGCGGAATCGCTTAATTGCATCAGGGATAGACACGAACACATCCATTAGGATATCTTCGGCCTTGTCCCTGTCAAGGAGCATTCTGAAGGCGAGATTCAGCACGTTTTGGCTGTTCTTATCCCAGATGCCCTTGAGAACGTTCAGGTCTCCTTTTTGGAGCTTCTTGATTATCGCTTTCTCGTTCATTTAATCTTTTGATGCTTTTGCTCGTTTGGCGGTTGCAAAAAATATAGCTTCGAAATCTTATTTTCTATATTTATGCACATATTTAAAAAAATGCATATTCGGAGTTCCTGATGAATCTTCCTCTTTCCAGATCCTATAAAGAATTGATTTCGGTTTGTAAAAAGAAAATTCTCATTCTCGATGGCGGCTTTGGAACGATGGTGCAGCGGTTGCATTTAGATGAATCGGATTTCAGGGGGGAGCGTTTCAAGGACAGTCACATCGATTTGAAGGGCAATAATGATGTGCTCCCGCTTACATCTCCCTTAAAGATCGAGAGCATTCACCGCGCTTATTTGGATGCGGGAGCAGATATTATTGAAACGGATTCCTTTGGCGCTTCTCCAATCGGACAGAAGGAATACGGGCTTTCTTCTGCGGCTTATGATATGGCTAGAGCTGCCGCAGAAGTCGCTAAAAATGCGATTGTGCATTTAGAAGCAGAAGAGACGGCAAAGAAAGTCTCTTCTCACAAGCGTTTTGTGGCGGGTTCTATTGGACCTACCTCTAAAACGGCGAGTATGAGTCCAGATGTTGCGGATCCCGCCGCGCGTTCTGTTACATTCAAGGAACTTGTGGATTCCTATGAAGTTTGTGCGAGAGGACTTTTGGATGGAGGCGCGGATCTTCTTTTGGTGGAGACGGTTTTTGATACGCTCAATGCCAAGGCTGCTCTTTATGCTATTATGAGACTTTGCGATGAACGCGGAGAACTGGTGCCAATTGCCGTTTCGGGTACGATTACGGATGCTTCAGGCCGCCTCCTTTCGGGCCAGACTGCGCGGGCCTTCTTGCATTCCCTTTCGAGTTATCCGCTTTTCAGTATAGGTTTCAACTGCGCACTGGGTGCAAAGGATATGATCCCGCATTTGAGGGATTTACAGTCCGCTCCGTTCCGCGTTTCAGTTCATCCGAATGCCGGGCTTCCGAATCAGTTCGGTGGTTATGACGATACGCCGGAATCAATGGCGGGGTGGATCGAAAAGTATGCAGACGAAAAATTGGTGAATATTGTCGGCGGTTGTTGCGGGACTACTCCGGACCATATCCGCTTATTTGCAAAGGTCCTTGCGGATAGGAAACCGCGAGAAGTTCCTCAAAAGTCCGGCCACATTCTTCTTTCTGGTTTGGAAAGCTTGGAAGTCGCACCGGACAGCCGTTTTGTGAATATCGGCGAACGCCTGAACATAGCGGGCTCGCGCAAGTTTGCGAATTTAATCCGCGAAGGTAATTTTTCTTCCGCGGTGAATATTGGTGTCGCGCAAGCGGAAAGCGGCGCACAAGTGATAGATGTGAATCTCGACGACGGAATGATTGATTCCGAAAAGACGATGGTCCATTTTCTCAATTTGCTGATGTCGGAACCGAGTGTCGCCAAATGCCCGATTATGATAGATAGTTCCCGCTGGAATGTTCTTTTAGCGGGAATGGAATGCGTGCAGGGCAAGGGTATTGTGAACTCGATAAGCCTCAAGGAAGGTGAAGAAAAGTTCCTCCAAAAAGCAGAAGAAATCCGCCGCCACGGCTTTGCTGCGGTTTGTATGGCTTTTGACGAACAAGGACAAGCGACGACATTTGAACGCAAGCGCTCTGTGTGTACTCGTATGTACCGGCTCCTTGTTGATAAATTAAACTTCCCACCGGAAGACATTCTTTTTGACCCGAATATTCTCACGATTGGAACGGGAATGGCGGAACATGCAAATTATGCAAAAGACTATATTGAAACGTGTCGCTATATCAAAAAAAATCTTCCGTTTGCTCATATTGTGGGAGGTGTGAGCAATTTGAGTTTTGCTTTTAAAGGAAACAATTCCATTCGCGAAAGTATGCATTCCTCTTTCCTTTACCATGCAGGTAAGGCAGGGATGGATTTTGGCATTGTGAATGCTGGTGTGCTTCCTGTGTATGAAGATATCGCGGCTGAAGAGCGTGGACTTATTGAAGATCTGATTTTTAACCGGAGTGAGGACGCTACAGATAAGCTTCTCGCTTATGCAGAAACGGTCAAAAACCGCAAGGTGGATGGCTCTGCGATGAAGAGTGCGCTTGCTTGGCGCGATTCTTCGGTAGAAGACCGCATCCGCCATGCAATGGTCAAGGGCATTGAAGAGTTTATAGAAAGCGACATAGAAGAATTGAGGAACCAGATTGCTCAACCGGTAAAAATCATCGAAGGCCCGCTAATGGATGGGATGAACGAAGTGGGCAAGCTTTTTGGCGAAGGCAAAATGTTTCTTCCTCAAGTGGTAAAGAGCGCCCGCGTGATGAAACGCGCCGTAGCGGTACTATTGCCTTATATACAAAAGAGTAAAAAAGCGGGCGAAAGTTCTGCTGCGGGCAAAATTGTGATGGCGACAGTGAAGGGAGATGTCCACGATATTGGAAAGAACATCGTTGGCGTTGTGCTCGCCTGCAATAATTACGAAATCATTGATTTGGGCGTAATGGTTCCTTGCGAAAAAATCGTAGAAGCCGTCAAAAAGTACAAACCGGATATGGTTGGACTTTCTGGACTGATTACTCCGAGTCTTGATGAAATGGTAAATGTGGCGAAAACCTTCAAGAGCGAAGGATTGAACGTGCCGATTATGATTGGCGGTGCAGCCACTTCCAGTATACATACTGCGGTAAAAATTGCTCCTGAAGCCCTTGCTCCGGTGATTTATTCACATGATGCGGGTTCTAGTGTAAGTCTGATGGAGCGCTGGATGAATCCGTCCAAAAAGGAACTGTTTCTCAAGGAACTCTTGGAGCGCCAAAAGTTTTTGCGAGAGGATCACGCACAATTTAAGGCTACGGCGAATGTTCCGTTGAATGAGGCCCGCAAACAAGGCGAACATTTATTTTAGGGTACCTCTAAAAATTCATTTTTATGAAGAGAAACCGGTTCCCGCCAGGGAACGTCAGGCTTCGAAGAGCCGGACTCTAGGCCGGCCCCGCAGGGGTGAGGATGGAACAACGTGACACCGCAACAACGAGAAGCCGGTTCCCTTCGGGGAAC
>JALNVO010000042.1 GCA_023231365.1 Fibrobacteraceae bacterium
TCGCAAAGGTCGAATGCAGCGCAAAAGCTTGCTTTTGCATTGCTGAGACCCGGCGACTGGGCGAAGCCCACTATTGTGATGTGTTATTGACAATTTCATAAAAATGAATTTTTAGAGGTACCCATTAGAAATTCATCAAGAGACTCTTTTAAAAACTAAAAGAGAATGCATATAACGGCATTCTCTTTTGCGTAAAGATGATTTACGATTGTCTTCGGAAAGAAGCAGGCTATTACTAGCGGAGTTTCTTCTTCTGACGATCACGACGACGACGTTTCTTACGCTTATGTGTCGCAATCTTCTTACGCTTTCTTTTCTTTCCGCAAGGCATATTAAATCTCCGACGAGGGTTAAACTCAAATTGAACTCGGCAAAGAGAGAAAAAAATTCTGCTTTTGTCAAGGGTCTTATCAGTTATTTAGCCGACCCCGAGGTCGGTATTGTTCAAAAGAACTTCAATTCGGGGGTCTTTTTCAAGAATTGGTGCAATTTTTTTACTAAACCACTCTGCAAGGTCTGGATCCCGCTTGATTCTTGTCCGGTTATTACAGAAAACGTTCACGCTGAAATATTCAAAGTATCGCTTGGCAATTTCGATGTCGTGGAGGATCATTTCTTGGCTCTGGTCTTTGGTGCAACACAAAAGGCAGATTCCTTTAAAATAGCGGGCAATCTCCTGTGGAGTTGTTCCCGCAGGAATGCCCTTGTTCCAAATTTTGCGGGTGTTTTCGTCGAACGATTCCACTCCGCAGCGGAACTTGACATCCACCCCAGGGAAGAGTTTTGCAAAATCATTGAGCTTCTTTGCATAAAGATAATGGGCTTCAAACCAGAGCACACGGATTTTTTTCTCTTGGACGATTTTTTGAATGAGCTCAAGAGTGCGCGGGTCGATTTCGAAGCAGGACCCGGAGTTGATAATGTCGAGCGTGCCGAATTCGCCTGTAACGGAAGAAAGAATTTCTGAATTTACTTTGTATGGATCGACGCTCGTATCATCATAGTAGTCGCAAAATGTGCATTTTTTCCAAATGCAGCCCGTTCCTTGGAGAAGCAAGAACTCCCGGGGAAGCTTTGTCGTAATTTTGGAATAGCGCTCAAGATTCTGCATTTGCGTCTTGCTGAGGAATGTGCTTCTTTAATTTGTAAATAATAAGATAGGCAAACGGTGTTGCCGTGACAGCCTCAATCAACAATTTCATCAGGTATTGGGCAACGATCATCGTCGCCAAATCTTTAGCAGGAGCTGTCCCCGCAAAGGCGAGTATTACGAAGAGCACAGTGTCGAATATGTACCCCACCACGGAACTTCCGATTGTGCGTACCCAAAGGAAACTTCCCTTCGTCCATTCCCTGATTTTTACAAGCATCCATGCATTGGAGAGCTCTCCGAGTACGAAGGCAATGAGCGATGCGCACACGATCCGCGGAACATATGTGAATATTTTTGCGTATGCGTTTGCCGTCTCTGCTGTATAATCTGGATAGGGCAGAATGACCCCGATGGATGTGGAAAGAACAAGAATGATGTTGCAGAAGAAAGAAAGCAGAATGACTTTCCTTGCTGTGCGGAAGCCCCAGACTTCGGCGAGAACATCGCCGAGCATGTAGGCAAACGGGAATGTGACCGTACCTGCATCGAAAAGGGTGAGTCCGAAGACGGAGATGAGCTTGACCGCCATAATGTTAGCGGTTAAGTATAAAGTAATTAATAGGCCTGTAATGATGAATAAAGCGTTCGAGCTAGAGAACACGCTATCGCTTTTTATCCGGTTTTTTACAGGGTTTTCCGAAACCTGGTTCATAGTGATCCAAATGTAGTTATTTCTTAAAAAATTTAAAGGAGAATCTTTCTAAATTACAATTTAATGAAAGCGTATGTTATCCGCAGGCTTCTTCTAATGATTCCCACGATACTGGGGATTACGCTTGTATGTTTTGCGCTGGTGCAACTTATTCCTGGAGGACCAGTTGAAGAAATGATTGCCAAGGTACAATCGGCAGCTGCTGGCCACGGAGGTGTTTCGGCTTCCAAAGCCATCTCTCCAGAGCAGATTGCGCAGATTCAGAGCTATTTCGGGTTTGACGAACCCGCGTGGAAGCGCTATTTGATATGGCTTTGGAATGTTTGTCATCTGAACTTGGGTACGTCTTATACTTATGGACAACCTGTATGGACCGTTATTTCTTCCCGTTTTCCCATATCGCTTGCATTCGGGCTTTCTTCATTCTTTATTAGTTATCTTGTGTGTATTCCTCTCGGACTTGCCAAAGCGGTGAAGAATCACAGCTTCTTCGATAAGGCTTCTTCGGCGGTAATCTTTTCGGGCTATGTGATGCCTGGCTATGCTTTGGGCATTCTTCTTATCATTTTTTTCGCTGGGGGCTCTTTTCTTAACATTTTCCCCTTGGGCGGCATCGTTTCGGAAAATTTTGAAGAACTTTCCTTTTTTGAAAAAGTGGGCGATATTTTTATGCATTGGACGCTTCCGATGTTCTGTTATATGATTAGCGAGTTTGCGTTCCTTACGTTTTTAATGAAAAATAGCGTACTCGAAGAACTTGGCAGAGATTATATGCGGACTGCACTTGCCAAGGGTCTCTCGTTCCGTGAAGCTTTGGTGCGCCATGCCCTCCGCAATGCTCTTATTCCGATAGTAACGCGGCTTTCAGAAGTTTTCTCCTTGCTTTTTGCGGGAGCGCTTCTCATTGAAAAGGTTTTTGATATCGATGGAATGGGGCTTCTGTATTACAATTCGATGGTCAACCGCGATTACAATGTGGTGATGGGAGTGATCCTTCTTTCGAGTGTGCTCGCTATGTTCGGGCGTTTGTTTAGCGACATCCTTTATACTCTCGTCGATCCGAGAATCCGGTTCGGGTAAAAATGCGAATAGTGATCTCTCCCGAAATGAAAACCAAATGGGTGCGGTTCAAGAAAAACAAGATCGCAGTCCGCTCATTTTGGGCGCTTGTGATTATATATGCTTTTTCACTTCTTTCTCCTTGGCTTGTGAATGATGAACCCCTTTTAATGCGTTTCGAGGGCAAAACATATTTTCCCGCATTTGTCACTTATGCAGAAACGGAATTTGGCGGAACGTATCAGACTGAACCGGATTATCTTCAGCTTATAGCAGAATCAAAAAAAGAAGGAAAGCACGTATGGGCTCTGATGCCGCTAGTGGCGCATGATCCGCTTAAAGCAGATCTTTCGGATAGCGGTACGCCTCCTTTTGCACCGAGTTTCAAACATTTACTGGGCACGGATGCAAATGGCCGCGATGTCCTTGCTAGGCTCATTCACGGATTTCGCATTTGTATGAGCTTCAGTTTGCTTTTGACTCTTTTGGGTACATTCTTAGGAATTGTCATTGGAGGCATTCAAGGCTATCTCGGCGGCAAGTGGGATATTTTTATGCAGCGCGGCATTGAAATTTGGTCGTCGCTTCCGTTTCTCTATGTAGTAATTCTCATCGGTTCCATTTATGGCCGTAGCTTTATTTTGCTCATCGGCATTATGGCTTTGTTCGATTGGGTTTCGCTTAGTTATTATATGCGTGGTGAATACCTCAAACTCCGTTCGCTCCCTTACGTGCGTGCAGCAAAGATGCTGGGGATGAGTTGGACTCATATATTTTTTAAGGAGATGCTTCCGAATGCGCTGACTCCTGTGATTTCTCTTTTTCCCTTCACTCTCATCGGCGGTATTGGAAGCCTTACTGCACTCGATTTTTTGGGATTCGGACTTGAACCGCCCACGCCGAGTTGGGGTGAATTGATGAGCCAAGGGCTGAATAATTTGTATGCCCCGTGGATTTCCATTAGTACAGTAGCAGCTCTTTTTGTAACTCTTCTCCTTACTGCGTTCGTCGGCGAAGGAATCCGTGATGCGATGGACCCAAAATCGGGAGATCGTTATGAGTGAAATTCGCAAAGTTCTCAGTGCAAAAGATATCTCCATTGCGTTTGGCTTGGAGAGCCCAGTACAGGTTACGGATAAAGTATCTTTTGATATTTTTGAAGGTGAGTTCTTTGCGCTCGTCGGCGAATCGGGCTGCGGAAAGAGCGTAACTGCCATGAGTCTGCTCGGACTTTTGCCCCGCCCATCCGCCAAAGTCGTGAGCGGTGAAGCTTTGCTCGATGGTATTGATCTCTTAAGACTTTCGCTTCGCGATTTGCAAAAAGTGCGGGGTAAAAAAGTCTCCTGCATTTTCCAAGAACCTATGCAGGCGTTGGATCCCGTGTGCACCATAAAAAACCAGCTATTGGAAGTACTCCGTGAAGATTCTAAAGAGTCTGCCCTCCAAAAGATTCAAGATGGGCTTGCTGCTGCTGGCTTTGCCGATGTGGACCGCGTTCTCAAATCATATCCTTGTGAAATGTCTGGAGGAATGTTACAACGTATTAGCATTGTGATGGCGCTCTTGCCGAAGCCGGAACTGATTATTGCTGACGAACCTACGACGGCATTAGATGTGACGGTACAAGCGTCTGTTCTATTGCTTTTAAAAAAAATGGCTGCAGAGTCTCATACTGCGGTGCTTCTCATTACGCACAATATGGGCCTAGTCTCTCAATATGCGGATCGTGTTGCTGTGATGTATGCTGGCCGCATTGTTGAATGTGGTTCCTGTGCGGATGTTATCAAGACTCCGATGCATCCTTACACGCAGGGGCTTATTTCTGCAATCCCCAATGGTCGCTTTGACCTTTCACATATTGTTCCTATTCCGGGCTCGGTTCCATCGCCTGAGGCGTTTGTTTCAGGTTGTCGCTTTGCTGCAAGATGCCCAAAGGCGGACAAGGAATGCGAAGCTTTTCCTACTCGAAGGGGAAATGCGATCCATTGGGCGAACTGCTTTAAAATTTAAAGCTTACCCTTATTCATGGACAAGTTCCTAATCTTAGAATTTAAAGCCCGCTTCTATTTCGATCGCGAATCCTGCGCGGAAGGGCGTTAAATTTTCTTCATTCATGATCGGACTAGAAACTTTTCCGCCTGGGGAGGCTTCCGAAGAAGATCCAGAAGAACTTCCCGAAGGGCTTGTTGAAGAATTTTTCTGCGAATTGTTCGAGGTTGTTATTTCCTCAAGTTTTTTTCGCAAGAATAGGGGTATAAATTGGGAACATTTAATTTGTGTATATAAAGCTTTTTGAGGACTTCCTAATTTAAGGGCTAGTTGCAAAATAGTCCCGGAAATTTTTAAATCTCCGTGATAAGGCGTATATTTTTTCTGTGATGTAATTAAGACATCAGTTTCATCTTGTTCGGTAATGTCTGCCTCTCCTTCCGAATAGAAGAAATCGCCAAAGGCTAGTGGAGAAAGAAGCCAACTATGAATAGGAATTTCCCATTCTTTTTGGATTTTGAGGTGTGCAAGATAAGCATGCGCATCTCCGTAAAGGCGGTAGTTCTTTCTGTAAAAGCTAAACGAGAGGGCTTCTGTCAATGAATAATCCAACAACCTGTTTGGAGCGAGAGTTTCTTCAAAACGTTTTGTTGTCTTAGAAATTTTCAAATAGCCTCGTGTATAGCCTGCATTGAATTTCCAATTTTTGTATTCTACGGATTCTTCTGCTCCGTTAAGTTCTGCTTCAATAGGAAGATAGAGAAAGCGTTTTGTATCTCCCTCGTAATAACGGACGCCAAAAAGATGCGCATTTAAATCCAGGTGGTAAAGTAGAATTTCAACACGGGAATCTTTTGCAGAATAAGCATAATCAAAAGTCCCTTTTCGGAGTAGGGAGGAATCGCGGAAAGCATAATGCTGCTTTCTGATCGGGGCTCGATCCGTTTGAAAATATTCACCATCGATTTTCCATTCGTGTTGCTTGTATTTTCCACCGGCAAAAATTCCTTTGGAAATATATTCCCCTTCGTATGAACCGCGAATCGTATCGAGAAGTGAATTTTCTGTTTCGCTTATCCAATTTAAATTGAGTTTCCCAAAAGAGCCTCCGCCGATATTCACCCCAGCATAAGCAAGAGAATCGTTCCATTTGATTGCGGAAGAGGCTTTAGCCCGCATATAGGAGGTGTCTCCGGTAACGTTTGCGTTAATCGCTATCCACGGGAAATCTCCGGCAATGCCTGCTGTGGCCTCCGCTTTTCTTGTATCGCTTCTTATAGTCCAAAAATTTTCCCATCGCAAATGCAAGCGCGTTGCGCTGAACGCTGCGTATGCTTTGAAAGGCCCGTGATAGGCTGTATCCGAGGTTTGACAATTTTCAGCATCAGCCGAAATATACTTTCCTTTCCATAAAAAAAGCCCGCCGCAGCGGGCAATTCCCGCATCGCTCCATTCTGTCGCAAAAGAAAAAATTGCAGAAAAAAGAAGCAGTGCAGGAACTTTGAGCGTCATAAACGAATTAGAACGAGCCGATGAAATCCCATAGTTTGCTGTTGTCAAAATCCGGGAAGATTCCGCCGAATGTCGGATCAGGGAATATGATAACCGTTTTGAGGTAATCGGTCGTTACATTGTCCATCATTTCAAGCTTATAGTATTTAGCGGTCACGTTGCCTTTTTCGTCTGTAAATTGAAGAATATCGGGCATGATATCTTCGGAAGTCAGGTTTTTGTAAAGGGCGCTGCCTTCAACATCTGTTTTGCAAACGTCGGAAGAGAGTGTATACACGGTTGAATCGCCCTCATACGTATAATTGCAACCGCTGACGGTGACATTCATCTTGCTCTCATCGCCCGTACTATCATAGTAGTAAAAGTAGAGATTAGAGTTCCAGATATAATAGTAATTCCCAATGGAGGAATTAGTCGAGTTTCCAGAATAGATCTTTTTCCAGTTGACAAGAATCTCTTGTGCGGCAACAGATAAAGAATCTTCACTAATGTCACTCTCCCAAGTGTAGATGGATTCGTCATCTGGGAAAGAATTCCAAGTGGATACGTTTGTGAATTTGTGGTAGGGGAAGTAGTCTTGGAATCCGTTCGTAATAGAGAAAAATTTGCCCAAGTTAACGGTTACAGTTTGGTTGCCGATGGTGAAGGCGACTGCTTCGTGCAGAGCTTTTTTAATTGTGGAAAGGGAATCCACGGCTTTTTGAAGATCGCTGACGGAAACGTCTGCTTTTTCTCCGCTACCCACGACGTAAGGAGCATATTCTTGGTCGCCTACGAGTCCTTGACCTTCCTCGATTTTGTAATTCAATCCGTCTTGAACGTTGGAAATTGCGCTGTCAAGGAGATCTGGAATCGCGGTGTAGTTGGTTTTCCAAGCGCTTTTGATTGTGAGGAACGGGCTGTCTTTATCCAAAAGGGAAACAACTTTGTTAAAGGACGCCTTCAAGGAATCGGGAATGGCTTCTCCCATCAAAAGGTCTTCTGTTTCGAAAGCGTTGTAGAGCCAATTATAGGAGTTGTCCTCGGAAGCGTCCAGGTTGAGGGAGGAAACGATTGTAAGGACGGCTTTAGCCACGCGAAGTGCGCCAAGGGTCATTGAAAATTCGCCGTGATCAAGGACGAGAGATGTGTCTCCATCATCGGTAATGGTATATGTGTAGTCTTTTGCATCGCGCACATTCTTTAAAAGGACAATCGCGGAATCCAAAGCGGGGAGAGCCGCATTGGCTATCACGGATTGTACGCGGTCTGTAATGAGAGAGCTATTCGCCTTTTTAGCGAGAGCTGCGCTTTTGAGAAGGACTGTTGAGTATTCATTCGTGCTGATGTTGACAAGGCTGAGTTTAGCGTTGTCGGAAGAATCAGCAAAAGTATTATAGATTAAGGAAACGTCTTCGTTGTTCACCAAATCTGCAATGAGTGAGACGGCGTAGCCGAATTGTGCATCGCAACTGTTGGGGTATGAGGCAAGGGCTTTGGCAAAGGTTGCTTTGGCGCTTGCGCTGTAGGCTTTAGCAGATGTATAAGCATCGCCATCTTGTTCTGTGATGGCATAGACGAAATTAAGGCTTTGTGTCGTTGCTTCTGAAACCTCTGTGGCAAGTGTCGCATTGTCAATTGCTTGGCAGGAACTTGCAGAATAATTGGTGGCTGGCGGGTTATTGTCGTCGCTGCTGGATGATCCTGAGCTGCTGTTAGAGCAGGCTGTAAAAAGCAAAGAAAAGAATGTTACTACCCCAAACAATTTAATACTATTCATATTAGTCTCCTGAACGAATGTGAATGTTACGAAGAACTTAACAAAAAAGATACTTCAGTGCAAGGACCTCCTGAAGTTTGGAGTGCTTTAGAGTTGGAAAACAGCTTTAACTGTACCTTTTGCAGTTTTGGATGCTCTGTAAAGGTGAAAAATTGGCTAGGGTCCTGCAGATCTCTTGGTGGTTCTCCAATTCAGTCGATTATTATTTCTTTTACTTTATCGGTGTGGAATTATTGGGTCGGTTTTATTTTTTGAAGTGCTTTGGAAAGCTGCAAGGCTGATTGTAGTAAAAAAATCAATTGGATAGCGCAATAATTTTTTACATCCGCATATTCTGTTTTTAATTTAATTTTAAAACACTTCTTTATACGGTTTTATGGGTGCTTGTATAATAAAGGATGGTCTAATGTTTAAAAGGCTCTTTTTATCTTGTGCCCTCATTTGTTGTATTACATCTTCGGCTTTGGCGCTTACTAAGCGCACATTTGATTTTGTTGTTGGCAAAGACGGTGATTTTAAGGCTGCAATGACTGCTGCGGCAAGTACGGCAAGTTCTTCGCACCGTTTTTATATTTTTTTCCCGGATGGCAATTACAATGTTGGTTCGTTGACGGGTAATTCCAATCAACTGACGACTTTCCCGACTTCATACGTGTCTTTTGTGGGGCAGAGCACAAATAATACGGTCCTGTATAATGCAAATACGACAGAGGGAATTAGCGTGACGGCAACTCTGTATATTTATGCCAATAACATTTATATGCAGGATATGACCATTTATAATAAGACGAATTATGGACAAACTTCAACCTATTCTGCAACGGGTCGTTATGTAGCGATTCAGCAGCAGGGCGATAAATTTATCTATAAGAACGTGAAGCTTCTGAGTACCCAGGATACATATTATACAAAGAAGGGCAGTTCTTCTTTGGCCCGCACGTACTGGGAAGACGGCGAAATTCATGGGACGACGGATTTTATCTGTGGCGATGGCGATGTGTTTTTTAATCGTTGCACACTTCATGAACTCAAGAAGAGCGCAATGACGGCGGCTTCAACGACTTCGGATTTTGGATATGTATTTGATCAGTGCACCATTGAAAGTGATGTAACGGGTTATACGCTTGGGCGTTCTTGGAATTATGCGAAAACGGTTTTTTTGAATACGACGATGAATGTGGTTCCTATCGATTCCGGTTGGATGTCTCCGATTAATTATGTGCCTAAAGTATTTGCAGAATACAATAGCAAAAATTCATCCGGCGGTTCGGTGAATTTAAGCAAGAGAAAAACTTCTTATACAGATAAGAACGGAGGTTCGGCAACTCTCAATCCGATTCTCTCTTCAAGTGAAGCGGCAAATTATACGATTTCAAATGTGTTGAGCGGAACGGATAGTTGGAATCCGGAGGCTTTGGCAGCACAAGTATCGTCTCCTGTGATTGTGCAAAGCGGTTCGTCCATCACTTGGAATACGGATGCGAATGCTTTGTGTTGGGTCGTTTTTAAGAATGGAATTTATTTGGCGAATGTATCGACAAATAGCTATGACGCGTCATCGCTTAGTGTGGGTGATGTGATTACGGTACGCGCGGCAAATGAAATGGGCGGGCTTGGCGAGAGTTCCAATTCTCTCACAATTTCCGATCAGAATGCGACATATTATTCGGTAATAGCAACGGCTGCTCCTGGAGGTTCTGTTTCGCAAAGCCCTACAGGTACAAGTATTGCAGAAGGTTCGGCTCTTTCGATTACCGCGACTCCTGTTTCTCATTGGAATTTTTCTGCCTGGAGTGGCGATTATACATCTTCGGATAACGTTCTTTCCATAGCATCTCTTGCAAGTAATGTGAATGTGCAGGCGAATTTTGTTCCTACAGATAAATTCACATATCAAGCAGAGACTGGCTCGCTTAAGAATGCGGTAACGGAAACAAAAAATGCCGGCTATGCGGGTGCGGGTTATGTGAACTTTTCTACTGGAATTTCCGCTGATTCGCTTCCTGTCTATATGGATTCTGCAGGAACGGTGACCGTGATAATTACTTATTCAAATGGCTCCGGAGCTTCGCGTTCCCTTGCTGTGAGTGTAAATGGAGGAACGGCGACGGACGTCGATTTTGCAGCGACTGCGGATTGGACTACTTGGAGTACGGTAGACATTACGTTGACTTTGCCCGCAGGAGCGAGTATGATTACTTTTGCGACTGTCAATAGTGCTGATGGCCCGAATTTGGATCAAATTGTTTTGAATTCCGGTATGACGAAAGTAAAACCAAAGCTTTCAAAGTTATTAGCGCCTCTTATGTATAACGCAAAGGATAAGGCTCTCTATTTCAATTTACCGCGCAACGATTGGAAGGCTTTACTTTATTCTATGGACGGTAGAGAACTTGTCAATGCGACAGCTCCAAAGTCGTTGGATCTCAGCCTTTTTAAGAGCGGAGTCTATATGGTGAAAGTCACATATCCCGGATATTCCTATTCTAGGACGTTCCGCTTACCATAAAATTTTGAATTGCTGGAAAATTTTTTATTTCAAGACTGCTTCTATAAAAAATCTCGGGCGAGCTTTGGCTTCTAGGTAGATTTTACCGATGTATTCTCCGACAATGCCGACCGCGAATAAGATGAGCCCACCAATTCCCCATATTGAACAAATTAAGCTAGGCCAGCCTGCGACCGTATCCCCTGTAAAATAGCGGACGAAAAAATAGATGATCATAAAAAAGCTGGTTGAAAAAATCAATATTCCGAGTATGGTAATGATCCGGAGCGGTTTTACCGATAGCGAGGAGATACCCTCAAATGCAAATTTCAGCATTTTGGAAAGAGGATATTTGCTTTCTCCCGCTTTGCGTTTTTTGCGCGCGTATATAACAGTTCCGGTTTTATAACCGAGCATGGGGACTATGCCGCGCAAGAATAGATTGACCTCCTTGTACTCGGCGAGGGCATCTAGCGCCCGCGTTCCCATGAGGCGGAAGTCTGCGTGGTTGTATACTATATCGGCTCCGAGAAACTTCATCAGTTTATAGAAACCTTGGGCTGACGATCTTTTGAAAATGCTATCCGAATCCCGGTTGGAGCGGATGCCGTAGACAATTTCGCAACCGTCCTGATATTTTTTTACCATATCGTCAATTGCGTCGACATCGTCTTGAAGATCTGCGTCAATGGATATGGTAGCGTCCGTTGTGTCTTTGACCGTCATCAATCCGCATAAAAGGGCATTTTGGTGGCCTCTGTTCCGGGAGAGTTTGATCCCGCTGAATGCGCTTGGATTTTCGGAATGTAACTGTTGTATTTTAGCCCAAGTGGAATCTTTAGAACCGTCGTCGACAAAGACTATCCGGGATGTTTCGGAGAGCCGCTTCTCGTTAATCAGCTGTTGCCTTTTTGCAGACAAAATCTTTGCTGTGTCCGGAAGGACTTCCTCTTCATTATAGCATGGGACGATAATTGCAAGATTGATTGGGCTTGTCATAAAATAAATTATAGTAATTTTCGAGAACCTCTGAAAATTGATTTGGCGGAGTAAGTAGAATCCCAATTGTGGGCAACGCAGACAAGCTTGCCTATCCGTATTGCTTGGATGCTGCTGTGGACAATAAAACCATTCCATCGCCAAACAAAAGGGAATCTGGGACTCTTGGCGTTTCAGTGGTTAGAAATGCAGATCCCTCGTAGATGCCCTTATAACTTGGCAAGGCTTCTTTGCTTCCTTAGAAAATTTGGATGTCAATAAGCCACAGTGGAATTATTCAAGTCTGCTTTCGAATCTTACACATCTTTCATAAAAATAAAATTCTTTCCGTGAATATTTCTATCTTGTTTACTAGCCCGTTCGCGGAATTACCGCCGGGTTGCGGAAACTCCTCAGCGCACCGGCCGACTTTCCGCAATTTGTAGGTACGACAGCCATTATCGAGGTCGTACCCAAAGTGCTTTTCAAAGATAAACCGCAGTAGAATCAGAATAGGATGAATGCGTTTTTTGCAGCGTCCTTTTTTTGCTGTGCGTTTGATTGAAAGCTTTATGGAGTGGCCTCAAGGAGTTATTAAAATGGTTATTGAAAACGCCATTTCTGCTGCCATTCTTAAAAGTTGGAGCGAAAAATTTGAACGGAATCTTTCTGTTGACGTTGCGATTGTTGGGGGAGGTCCTTCCGCTCTTGTTGCTGCTAAATATTTGGCGGATCATCATGTGAAAACGGCTGTATTCGAGCGCAAGCTTGCTCCTGGTGGGGGAACGTGGGGCGGTGGGATGCTCTTCAATCAAGTTGTCGTTCAAAGTGATGCTCTTCCGATTCTCGATGAATTTGGAATCCGCCACGAAGCTGTCAAGGGCAATGAGGGCTATCATACGCTAGATTCTGTGGAAATGGCCAGCGCTTTAATCTATGGAGCGGTCCACGCAGGAGCGATGATCTTCAATTCGATAAGTGTTGAAGACTTGGTGTTCAAAGAAGGCAAGGTGAGCGGTCTTGTAATTCTTTGGACTCCTGTAGAACGCTTGGGCATGCATGTAGATCCGTTGACTGTAATTTCCAAATGCGTTCTGGATGGCACAGGGCATCCGAGCGAGATTATGCATTTGGCAGTGGATAAAGCACAAATTAAACTCCATACGCCTACAGGAGGAATCCTTGGTGAAAAACCGATGTGGGTGGATTCGGGTGAAGCTTCTACGCTTGAGAATACGAAGGAATATTATCCCGGGCTTTTTGCCTGCGGGATGAGTGCTAATAACGTAATGGGAGGCTATCGCATGGGACCGATATTTGGCGGAATGCTGATGTCTGGTCAAAAGGTGGCAAAGCAAATCCTCGAAAGTTTGAAGAAGTAATAATGGTTAATGGCCCGGCGGGTAGATGCCTGTCGGGTTTTCTTTTTTCAAAAGGATTGTATGACGCGTTCAGAACGTGCTAAAATTTTTAATGAGAGTTCCATTTATCCAGTGGTATCATCGGAATTTTGCTGTGGGCGGAATGTGGCGGATGTCGTTCTTGCTCTTGCTACGGGCGGAGCTCGTATTGTGCAATTTAGGGAGAAAAATGTTTCGGATCGCGCAAAATGGAATTTAGCTTGGATGTGCCAAAAAATTGCGGCAGATTTTGGAATGCTCTTTATGGTGGATGATGATGTGGCGCTTGCGCTTGCTTGTGGTGCAGATGGCGTTCATCTGGGTCAATCCGATTTGCCTGTTTCGGCGGCTCGCAAAATCGCTCCGGAACTTTTAATTGGAATTTCTACTCATAATCCCGAAGAAATAAGAGCAGCAAATTTAGAAGATGTGGATTATATGAACATTGGGCCTTTATTTCTTACACAAACTAAGAATGTGGTGTATCCGGTTGTCGGCATAGAAAATCTAATTGCATGGAAAGATTTTTCCCGGAAGCCTTTTTCTGTAATGGGTGGAATTAAAGCAGAACATATTCCTGTGCTAAAGAAAATCGGTTGTCGCCATATCGCCATGGTAACTGCTCTTTCGCAGGCGGAAAATATTGCTGAAGAAATGCGGAAAATGATTGGGCTTGCAGAACGATAAAAAAAATAGTTGTGGGCATCTCGCTTCTGCTTATATTCGGGGCAAAATAAACGGTTTTAAAAGTTTGGATCGTCTTTGCAGAGACTTGCTACAGCTTGAGCCATAATGCCTTCCATACGTCCTGTGAAGCCAAGCTTTTCGGAAGTACTTGCCTTGATTCCGACTTGTTCTTTAGCGACTCCAAGAACTTTGGCGATGTTTTCCTTCATTTGTTCGCGGTGCGGGTTCACCTTGGGGCGTTCGCACACGACTACGGAATCAATGTTTACGATTCTGTAGCCGGCTTTGGCAACTTCTTGTGCAACGCGGGAAAGTAAATTCAAACTGTTGACGTCTTTGAAAGCGGGGTCGGTGTCTGGGAAGTAAGTGCCAATATCGCCGAGCCCTGCGGCTCCGAGAAGCGCATCGCAGATCGCGTGTACAAGTACGTCGGCATCGCTATGTCCGAGGAGTCCTTTTTCGTAGGGAATGTCAACGCCGCCGATAATGCATTTACGGCCTTCTACCAAGCGGTGAACGTCAAATCCAATTCCAGAACGAAAAATTAAGCTCATCTTGCAGCTCCTTTTTAGCAGAAAAAAGATAGATAATTGCTCTGTCACAAAGACTGAACGCACTTGTTTTGTTTGTGTGCGGGGTGTACTCCGGTTTCCAGGTTATTCTTTTGTGGGGGCCGTTTAAGAACTGTCGCTGATAATTTCCAATGTATTATTTTGAAAGCTCTGTTCTTTGGTATATTAGTTGTTACAAGGCGATGATGAAATAGGGCTGTGCCTTCAGAAATGTAAAATGTGGAATTGTTGATCTCTATGAAATTGATGGGATCGTATCACTAGGTCATTGCATCTGACAATTCCATTCTATCGTTGTTGTATGAGGGTTCTTCTGAAAACTCAATTTTTATGGCGAGAAGTCGGTTCCCACCAGGGAACGTCAGGGTTCGAAGAGCCGGACTCTAGTCCGGCCCCGCAGGGGTGAGGAAGGAACAACGTGACA
>JALNVO010000043.1 GCA_023231365.1 Fibrobacteraceae bacterium
ACGATGGCAATCAATACGAAAATGATAGATAGATCCATAATGTTTACCTGCTTTGATGTCTAAAAAACTAGTATTTTCTAATTTACGGGACAGGAGTCCACATGTTCAAAATAAGATTTTTTCCTCTCCTTGTTCTGCCGATTATGCTCTGGGCCATTCCTTTTGAGACCTTAACCATAAAAGAAGGCTCCGGGACGCCGATTCAAAAAGGGCAGCTTATCCGCGTCCACTACAAAGGCTTTTTGACAGATTCGACGATGTTCGACAATTCTTACGAACGCGGCGAGCCCTTGGAATTTTCTCTCGGCTCGGGCCAAGTAATTCCTGGTTGGGACAAAGGCCTCGTCGGAATGAAGCCCGGCGAAATCCGGAGACTGTCCATCCCCTATGAACTTGGTTATGGAGACAGAGCCGTAGGGCCGATTCCCGCCCGTTCTGACCTGCTCTTTGAGGTGGAACTCATCTCCGCAGACCCTCCGCTTGATCCGGACAAATTTCCTACCGATCTGAAAAAAATCAAGTGGGAAAATAAAGCCAACGGCCTATTTTCTTTTGATGAAAAGAAAGGCTCGGGAACAATAGCCACACAGGGAACCCGCGTGAAATTGCACTATACGGGCTGGCTTCCCTCCGGTCGCAAATTTTCGAGTTCCAAAGATCTGGGCAAACCGCTTTCTATCATCCTTGGCGGTGGACAGCTCATCAAAGGCTGGGAAATCGGGCTCGACAGTGTCACCCCAGGAACCGTCCGCTGGCTGAAAATAAGTCCCTCTATGGGTTATGGCGCAAAGGCATACTCCACAATACCGCCCAATTCCACACTCATCTTCCGCACAGAAATCGTCAATGTCGAACAGGATGAAGCCCTTGCAGAGACTTTCGATTTCTTCCCCGATACAAATTCGCTCAACCTTCAAAACGGCAAGGAAGGGCTGCGATACGCCATCATCAAGCAAGGAGAAGGCAATCCCGCAACGAGCGGAGAAAACGTCCGCGTCCACTATACAGGATTTCTTTCTGACGGAACTAAATTTGACAGCTCCAGAGACCGCGGTCAAATATTCAATTTTCCACTCGGCAAAGGAAGCGTCATCCGCGGTTGGGACTTGGGCGTGGAGGGAATGCTCCCCGGAGAAAAACGAGTACTGGTCATTCCTCCGGAGCTCGGTTACGGCAATCGCGGAGGAGGCCCCATTCCAGGCAATGCAACGCTCATCTTCGTCGTAGAATATATGGGCGCCGAAGAATAAGCAAGTCTCGGATAGACAAAGTAAAAGACCGGTTGTAAAAAGCCGGCCTTTTTAATTTATACTTTCATCAAATCAAGAGCGGCGGTAATCATCTTCCATGCGGATAATATCATCTTCGCCCGTATATTCACCTACTTGGACTTCGACGATAATCAGCGGAAGCTTGCCTTCGTTCTGCAAACGATGCACTTCACCTGCAGGAATGTAAGTAGATTCATTTGGCCGCACCAAAAAGACGCTGTCGCCGACAGTAACTGTAGCTGTACCGCTCACGACGACCCAATGTTCAGCACGGTGCAAATGCTTTTGCAAAGAAAGGCGGTTGCCAGGCTTAACCATAATGCGCTTAATCTTATAGCGTTCGGAAGAATCCAATACAGAATAAGTTCCCCAGGGGCGATTCACAGTCTGAGGAACATTGGTGAGTTCCGAATGGCGGAACTTTAGCTCCTCGACAACGTTTTTTACCTTCTGGCTGCTGGAAAGCGGAGCCACAAGCAGGGCATCCGGCGTATCGACGATGAGCATCTTATCCAAATCGATCGTTGCAACCATCCGCTGATTGCCAATGACAAGAGAATCCTTCGTTCCAACAGAAAGATGCTTTTCATTGATATTATTTCCTTTGACATCATGCGGATACTCTTTGTACAAAGCGTCAAAAGATCCCAAATCGGACCAGCCAATGTCCGATGGAACAACCTTTACTTTCTTCGATTTTTCCATCACCGCGTAATCGATGGAATTTGCAGGAATGGCAAGCATGTCTTCATAAGTCACGCGAAGAAGAGAATCTTCTGAAATAGCCCTCGCCAGAGCCTTTTGGCAGGCGGCGTACATATCAGGGGCATAAGTCTGGAGTTCCTCCAAGAACACAGAAACCTTAAAGCAGAAAATACCGCTGTTCCAATAAAAATTGCCGCTCTTGACATATTCCTTCGCCGTGGCGAGATCCGGCTTTTCGACAAAGCGCTTTACATTTTCGCCATCGGCCTCGATGTACCCATAGCCCGTTTCCGGCGCGGTCGGCTTAATTCCAAACGTAACAAGGGCACCCCTTTCCGCTAATTTTTCGGCCTGTTCCAAAACCTTGATATAGGCATCCTTATTGCGGATGACGTGATCCGAAGGAGAAACGAGCACGACGGAATTGGGGTCGAGACTAAGACAGGCTAGAGCGATAGCCGGAGCCGTATTGCGACCGACAGGTTCCAGCATAAAACGCGCGGGATTTTTCCCAGAAAAAGAGGACAATTGATCCTTCGCCAAGAAATACTGTTCCGCATTGCTAATCACATATTGAGTCTGACAAGCGATGGAATTCGTTTCTACCGTACGCTGGAACAGCGAAGACCCGTCAAAGAGCTTTGCAAATTGTTTGGGCATGAGCGTGCGGCTTATCGGCCAAAGGCGGGAACCGCTACCACCACAGAGAATCAAGTTGATCATTGCTATCTTCCTATTTATGGTATCTCTAAAAATTGCTTTGGTGAAGTGAAATTGTCAAGAACCGAGCAAGAAACATGAACACTTAGGAGCTTGCTCCTTAGTGAGAATGATCCCTGTGGGAGCAGGAACAAAAAGTGGCCAATACTGGCGGTATTGGCCATCTTTGAGTGACGAACTATTGTGATGTGTTATTGACAATTTCATAAAAATGAATTTTTAGAGGTACCCTTTATTAATACTTTCCATATTTATACCCATAGCCATCACCTCCGCTGTGGACATATTTATTAATGACAATCGACTTCTGAAGACTTTCGCCCGCACCCTTGGTAAAGAGTTCCAAGCCCTCGCGGATGGCATCCATTGAATGGCGGTTGTATTCCACCACCATCACAGCGGCATCTGCAGAACGGCAAGCGAGCATCGCATCTGTCACAAGCATAATCGGAGGCGTATCGACAATAATTATATCATAAGCTTTCTTAAAATTTTCAACTAAGCGGAGATATCGGGAAGAACCGAGCAATTCTGCAGGACTTCCTGGAATTTGCCCTGCGGGCATTAATGAAAGTCCCGCCACCTCTGTTAAATGGATTCCCTCTTCTACCGGGACCTTTTCCATCAAGACATCCGCCAAGCCATAATTCGTGCGATGGAGTCCGAATTCACGGTGCAGACGACCTTTGCGGAGGTCCGCATCAATGAGAAGCACTTTTTTCCCCGTCTCAGCAAAAAGAACAGCCAAATTCACCGAAATAAAACTCTTTCCCACAGCTGGAATCAAGCCGGAGATAGCGATAATAGAATGCGTTCCTTCCGGCAAACTGAATTCCAAAGAAGACCGCAACGTGCGCAAAGCCTCAATAGAAACATCATCCGGAAAAGAAACCGCCACAGGCTGATGAGATTTGGACAGCGAAGTCTGGGCCATCTTTGGTATTTTGGCAAATACGCTCACTCCTATTTCCCTTTCAATAGAACGGGAATCGCGAACGCCATTATGGAATTTCTTCTTTATAGAAATAGCCAGCACCGCTGCACAAAAGCCAAAGAATAAAGCCACGATTATAATCATTTTTCTATTTGGCTTGACAGGGCGTGTCGTCGGTTCTGCATAGTCAACTATCCGGACGGATCCCACTTCACCCGCAGAAACTAAACGCAATTGTTGGACGTTATTGACTAAATTAGTATAAAGTAATTTATCCATTTCCACATCACTTGTGAGACGAAGAATTTCTTGCTGGGTTTCGGGTAGTTTCTTTGTTTCGGAAGAAGCTCCAGCGAGTTCCTTCTTTACATTGTCAATCTGTTCATCCAAAGTCTTGATCGCCGGATGGTCTTCATGAAATAGCCGAGCAGCCTCCTGGCGCTGCTGCTGAAGCGAAAGAATTTGGCCCTGCAATTTCATCCGGTTCTCAAGTACAAGACGAGTTTCCGTAGTAATATCTACCGACCCCGCGCGATACCTGTAAGAATTCAGTTTCGCCTCAGAAGAATCCAGACGGGACTTCACCATAGGGACTTGGTTCTCTAAAAACGACAGCGTTTTTTGCGCTTCTGCACTGCGCTGTTCCACATTCTGCCGCAAATAGGCATTGGCGATTTCGTTCAAAATCTGAGCTCCGCGATCCGGATAGAGATTCTGATAAGTAAATTCGAGGATGCCCGTTTTCTTGCCCTGTTCCTCTACGGAAAAAGCCGATTCAAAAGCACTGATGGCATCCAGACGTTGTATTTTTTTGACTGCAAAAAGTTCATTCTTTTGCGCTTTCATGCGAATGACGCCAATTTTAACAGGCCGTCCAGCATACAAAGTTTCGGCACTCTTCCCGACCTCGCCCAATAGGACTCTTTTCTTTTTAGCATCCAACAATTCATAATGAAGAGAATCATCCAAAGCACGCACCAACCAATCGGTACCGAGATCTTCTTCAGGAATAACATCATATGGAATTTCCAAAGTCTGAAGATCCAAACGCCCTTCCTTATGAAAAAGCCTTGCGAAAACGCCAATTGGTTCCGTAATATTTTGAAGTCCGCAATCCTCTACAGCTTTCCCTATGACTTTGCGGCTCTTGATCAATTCTATTTCTGTCTCCGCAGGGCTTCCCTGCATAAAGAGAGAACCTAAATCGCCCATCAGCGCGGATATTCCGCCTTTATTCTTGCTCTCTACTTGCAAAAGAGCATTTACTTCATATACAGGACGCGTCCATAAAGCAACAAAAACCCCGGCAAAGCCCGATATGACAAGAAAAAGAAGAACAATGAGTTTTTCCTTCCAAAGGTCTTTCATCAATTCAGAGAAATCATTCTCAGAACTTTTAGCAGCAGTCTTACTCGTTGAAACCATTTGTATTTTGCCTGTTTTGTGTATTAGACAAATTGTTTAATATAATTCACCCAATGAGGAGTAAAGCGAGAAATGAAATTCCAGGACATTGCAAAAGCGCTCTCCGGACGTCCGTGAGGATCCGGGACATCTACTTTCGCCTCATCGCCGTAGCGGAAGATTCTTCCATTCAGCCACGGATATTTGTACAAAAGAACATCCTTTTGTCCATTTTCCATCACAAGAACTAAATCAGCCCACTTCAGCATATCCATTGTCACTTGATGAGCGCGATGGGCAGAAATGTCAAGTCCATGTTCAAGAGCCACCTTCAACGCCAATTTTTCCGGTCCGGAATCGACAACAGCTCCAAGACCCGCACTCATTACAGAGTATTCAGCACCAAGAGCTCTGCGGAGAAGGAATTCCGCAGTAGGACTTCTACAAATATTTCCTGTACAAAGAACTAAAATTTTTTTCATCTATTTAAAAAATAAAATTTTGCGTTCAAAACGTCCAATTCAATTCGGCAAGAACCGGGTTCTTCTTGTCCTTTTCGCTGAGGAGCGGAACAAATCCATCGCCAACAGGCCACTGGATGCCTATCGCAGGATCATTCCACATAAGTCCGCCCTCATCTGTGGGATCGTAAAAACGGGTGCACTTGTAAACGAATGCGGCCGTTTCGGAAAGCACTGCAAAACCATGGGCAAAACCTTCGGGAATAAAGAACTGTTTCTTGTTTTCTGCGGAAAGCACAACGCCTTCCCATTTGCCGAAAGTGGAACTAGCCTTTCGAAGATCGACAGCGACATCGAACACTTCGCCCTCGATAACGCGGACGAGCTTACCCTGCGGATTATGCTTTTGGAAATGGAGCCCGCGAAGAACGCCTCTACGCGAGCGGGACTCGTTGTCCTGCAAGAATTTAACGGGAATGCCGCCTTCGGTAAAATCTTTCTCGCTATATGTCTCCATAAAATAACCGCGCGCATCGCCGAACACAGTCGGCTCAATGATTTTCACGCCCGCAATGGACGTATCCACAAAATGAAACTTTCCCATAATTAAAGCTTGTCTCCGTACATTTTTTTGTAATAGTCCGCATATTCGCCGGTCACAATATGCTCCCACCACGGCTTGTTATCCAAGTACCATTTGACGGTCTTCTGGATTCCATCGGCAAACTTCGTTTCCGGAAGCCAGCCGAGTTCGCTGTGAATTTTAGCGGGATCGATCGCATAGCGCCTATCATGGCCCGCGCGATCCTTCACGAAGTGAATAAGACTTTCCGGTTTGCCAAGCGCCTTCAAAATCAATTTCACGATGTCAATGTTGTGCATCTCGTTGTGACCGCCCACATTGTACACTTCACCGATCCGCCCCTTCTCAAGGATAAGGTCAATGGCGCGGCAATGGTCCTCTACGTAAAGCCAGTCGCGCACATTCATCCCATCGCCATACACAGGGAGGGGCTTGTCCGCAAGCGCATTTGCAATCATCAGGGGAATGAGCTTTTCCGGGAAATGATACGGACCGTAGTTGTTGCTGCAGCGGCTGATAGTAACCGGGAGCTTAAATGTGCGATGATATGCGAGCACAAGCAAATCAGCCCCCGCCTTGCTCGCGGAATAGGGGCTCGAAGTATGGAGCGGCGTCGTCTCCGTAAAAAACAGGTCCGGACGGTCGAGAGGCAAATCTCCATAGACTTCATCCGTCGAGACTTGGTGATAGCGGAGTATGCCGAACTTGCGGCAAGCGTCAAGAAGTACTTGTGTACCCATTACGTTGGTAGATACGAATACGCCCGGGTTCTCGATGGAACGGTCCACATGGCTTTCTGCGGCGAAATTTACAAGTACCTCGGGACGTTCTTCTTCAAATAGTTTGTACACACCACTGCGATCCGTAATGTCCAATTTGACGAAGCGGAAATTTGGATTCTTCATAACGGGTTCGAGCGTCTCGAGATTGCCCGCATAAGTAAGAGCGTCAAGGCACACGATGCGGTAGTCGGAATACTTCTTCAGCATGTGATGCACAAAATTTCCACCGATGAAACCCGCACCGCCCGTTACGATGATCGTTTTCTTTGTCATTCTGCTTTTTCCTTCTTCCAAATTTTAATACCGGATCCGGCCCTCGGCCACCTTTTTAAGATGTTCGCCGTAAGTGGACTTGCCGTACTTGACCGCAGACTTGCCTAGCGTATCCTCGGTAATCCAGCCATTCACAAAAGCAATCTCTTCCACGGCGGAAATTTTGATTCCCTGGCGTTTTTCGACCATGCGGACAAAATCCGAAGCTTCGATGAGAGAATCCATCGTACCCGTGTCTAGCCACGCGAAGCCGCGTCCGAGGAGTTTCACGTCAAGAGCGCCGGCATCTAAAAAGAGCCTGTTCAAATCGGTGATTTCAAGTTCGCCGCGCGCGGAGGGTTTCATCCCCTTTGCAAACTTCACAACTCGGTTATCATAAAAATAAAGACCTGTTACAGCATAATTGCTCTTGGGGGCCTTCGGCTTCTCCTCGATGGAGATCACCTTGCCCGATCCACTGAACTCGACCACGCCGAATCGTTCCGGATCATCCACATAATAACCGAATACGCTCGCACGGCGGTTCTTTTCGGCATTTTCGACCGCACTCTTGAGGAGTGGAGTCATCCCATTGCCATAGAAAATGTTATCGCCGAGAATCATCGCGCAACAATCATCGCCGATGAATTCTTCACCGAGGATAAACGCCTGCGCAAGACCATCCGGAGAAGGCTGAGCCTTGTAAGAAAGGCGAATTCCCATTGAGGAACCATCACCCAGCAACTTCTCGAAATTCGGAAGATCCGTCGGAGTGGAAATGATGAGAATGTCGCGGATACCGGCGAGCATCAAAGTCGAAAGCGGGTAGTAAATCATCGGCTTGTCATAAACAGGCAGAAGTTGTTTGCTCGTGACAAGAGTCAAGGGATAAAGCCTAGTACCGGAACCACCGGCGAGAATAATTCCTTTCATATTCAATAAATTAAAAAAAATTATCCGCTGAATTTAGCCGGAGAATCCTATGCGGGCCTGAAAATGAACAACATCCGGATTTTCCGCATTCACTCCAAAAACATAAGCGTGGTGAGCCGAATCCGAAAAACGGACCAAATTCACGTTTGCATTCAACGGAACCTGGGTGAGATAATTCATCTGTATCGAACGAATACATTTATCCTTTTGTCCTTCTATAAAAAGGGCATCGAAAGCCCAATCGACATAGCGGCAATTATTTACGTGCCGGTTCAGATCCAAATCCGAGAAGGAAGCTTTCTTTGTCAACACCAGTCTCGGATCGGGACGAGGCTCGAAAAGTTCCAGGTCTTCAGAAAGCGCGCTCTCGTCAGGATAAAGTTCAGGAACGAACGGGGCTTTTTCAGGGTCTTCTGCCCGCCCAGTTTTGAGATTCACCGACAACCAGGAAGACGTCGCTTCCGCAATGGCATGTCCCTGTTCATCGGTAATAAAATAATCGCGAAGAGCTACCTTGTGCTCATAGAAGGATTTCGTCCAAGTGGAAACCTTCAATTTTTCACCCCAGCGGGGAATATGGTTGATCCTCAGTTTCATCCGGGAAACGACAAAAGTATATCCCATTTCAACCATTTTCCATATCCCAAAGCCATTTTCTTCTGCATCGAGTATAGCCGTTTCTTCCATAAAGTCAAAAAACGACGAAATGCGCATACGGCTAGAGGGATCGCAATCCGAAAAGCGGACAGTAAAATTTTTCCGGGTAGGTTCTTGGTTTTGTTGCATATTCCTAAAAAAGGTTTGTGTTTTCGGATCTTCCCTATAAGGTATAAAATATTCCCATTTTGCGCGAACCCCTAAACAAGCTCTGCCTGTAAATTACAACAAGCGGGGCTAGAAGCCGCACAATCGTTCTGCAACAGGCCACATAGCGAGCGGCTATTTACGGAGAAGCTCTTAATGGAACAGTGGAAATTTCTGAAATTATTAATCTAAATTTCAATGTATGAACTTCCACACTCCGAGCCCCACAATATTGATCCATCCCGTATCAAAATTCGCAGGCGTTATCCGGCTTCCCGGGTCTAAAAGCATCTCCAACAGGGCGCTGCTACTCGCAGCGCTTGCCAAAGGAGAAACCCGGCTTCATCACCTGTTGTTGAGCGATGATACCCGCTATATGGGAAAGGCCTTACAGCAGCTCGGAATCGGCGTCCGTTTTTCAGAGGACTTTTCAGAGGTGGTCATCTCCGGAACAGGCAGCCCGTTCCCGGCGGCATCAGCAGAACTCTTTTTGGGAAACTCCGGCACAGCGCTCCGGTCACTCACGGCGGCAACCACTCTCGGAATAGGAGAATTCAAGCTTTCCGGTGAAGAACGGATGACGGAACGCCCCATCCGCGATTTGGTCGATGCCCTTATAGAAGCGGGAGCAAGCATCAATTACACCTCTACTCTCGGGTATCCGCCGATTCAAGTTCACGCGCACGGACTTGAAGGCGGAACCATACACGTAAAAGGAAATATTTCAAGCCAGTATCTGACAGCGCTTTTAATCAGCGCTCCTTATGCAAGGACACCGATCCACATATCCGTAGAAGGCGAGCTCATTTCGAGGCCCTACATTTCAATGACGCTCCAGATGATGGAGCATTTCGGAATCAAGGCCGTCAACAACGACTACAGGGAATTTTCCATTCCGCAAGGTACTTACACGACCCCAGGGGATTATGAAATCGAAGGCGATGCCTCTTCTGCAACCTACGCTCTTGCAGGAGCCGCCATTTCGGGAGGCCCCGTAAAACTCCTGGGACTTGACGCAAAAAGTCTGCAAGGAGATGTGCGCTTTACAGAAGTACTCAAAACGATGGGTGCCGAAGTTTCCTTCGGCAAGGGATTCATCGAATGCAGACAAGGTTGTTTTCCCTTAAAAGCTATTGATCTAGACCTTTCAGACATTCCCGATGCCGCAATGACAGTCGCCGCACTGGCCTTATTTGCCGACGGGACAAGCACAATCCGGGGCATCAAAAGCTGGAGAGTAAAAGAAACGGATAGAATAGCAGCCCTTACTGCAGAGCTTCGCAAAACGGGTGCCAATGTAACATCGGACCTAGACTCCATCACAATTACACCGCCAGAAAAATTTCAACCGGCCACGTTTGAAACATATAACGATCACCGCATGGCTATGTGCATGAGCCTCACATCGCTCGCTCACGTACAAATAAAAATCTTAGATTCAAAATGCGTCCAAAAGACGTACCCCAATTATTGGAAAGACTTTGAATCTCTAAGCGGCTCATGTATTGAATACCCCCCGAGGGAGTAAAGCAGGCAGCATGCGGATTCTTTTCTCCATTTTTGTTCTATCCTCGGCAATCTTTTCTTTTGCTGCGCCTAAAGACACTCTTCAATTCTGGTGTATGCCAAATGGGCCGAGTTCCCAAAGCGTACTAGAAAAGAACCTGCAAGGATTTACAAAAGAAACTAATATTCCGGTAAAGCTTGGAATTGTTGACTGGAGCGAAGCATTCCTCAAAATCAAAAATTCTTTTGAATCAGGAAAAGGTCCGGACGTCGTTCAACTAGGAACGTCCTGGGTCTCTTATTTTTCAAGCAAAGGCGACCTATACAACCTTTCCCATCTGATTCCCTTGATTGATTCCTCGAGATTTATTCCCTCTGCACTCTACCCGGCAAAAGTCGAAGGCCTAGCTGGGATATATGCATTTCCATGGTTTCTCGATGTGCGCGCACTCTTTATCAATAAAAAGTTTGCAGATACGCTTGAAATCTCGGACAGTTCCCTCCTCACAATGGCAGCATTTCTGGGAACGCTGCAATATATTGCCGATGCGCACTTGCACAACGAAGCCGGGCTACCAGTAGTCCCCTTTGGGCTTCCGGGCAAAGATGATCGGACGGGACATCAACAGCTTGCGCCTTTTATATGGAACGAAGGCGGAGATTATTTGGAAAAGACTTCTAGCGGTTGGAAATCTGCGCTCCTCAACCGAGAAACGCTCCTCGGAATTGCTGAATACGTCCGGATCTTAAAAGATTCTTCCATCGCAACCTTTTCACTCCGGGATAACACAAGCCAGCTCACAAACCGGTTCACCAACGGAGAACAAGCTTTTCTTTTCGGGACATCAGAAATAATCCGCAAACTGGACTTGCCCATCTCCGAATACGGATTAAAATCCAGCGCAATTGGAGAGAGCGGGATATATATTTTTCCTTTCCCCGCAGGGAGTAAAGGAAATAGTACGTTTATCGGAGGCAGCCTTCTTGCAATTTCGAACAAAAGCAACCATAAGAAGCAGGCGGAACAGCTTCTCGCCTATTTGCTCCGCCCGGACAATATCAACATTTATACCAAACGCATCGGATTCCTTCCGGGAGACCAGAGTCTTCTAAGAGTATGGTCTAGAGACGCCCGATACAAAAAGCTTGTGAAATCGCTTGAGAATGGGCGGACATTCCCAAATATTCCAGAATGGGCTGCGATAGAAAGCGATCTCATCGATATGACGAACGAAATCGGAGCTCTTTACCGGAGTCCGATTTCTAGGGATGGGGACAAAACAACGAGCTTGGCAATTCTCATTTCAAAATACGATGCAAAAATCAACCAGCGACTAAATCAAAAAGGATCCGTCAAAGATCTTTCAAGCATCATCGCCATTCTTGAAACGCAAATAAAAATTGATTCTTTCATTCCTCACAAGCCGAGCTACAAAAAGCATGTTTCCGAACCAGAAGAACACAATTCCAAAGCTCTGAATATATTCTTCATCATTTTCATTATCCTTTGCCTTACCATCATTTTCATTTCAAAGAAAAAATACAGTTCTCTTCTCCAACAAGCAAAGAAGAAAAAAATAAAATGAGAAAATCTATTCTTGTCAAAACGTTGCTTCTTCTCCCGGTAGCATCCTTTGCTAGCGGAATTTCGTCAAGCGAATATAAGGCCCTTGCAGATACCCTTGTACCCGGGGCAGAATTCGGACTTTCCATCCGTTCCATTCGGACAAACCAAGAAATAGCAAGCATCGCATCCGATTCCTTTTTTACCCCGGCAAGCACGCTTAAAACGCTCACGACTGCGGCAGCCATTACATTCTTTTCTCCGGATTACCAACCAAGAACAACAATGCATTTGGATGGAAGCATCAACGGGAAAACATTCTTTGGAGTTCTCCGCCTCCGCGGAGAAGGCGACCCGAATATTTCAGCCCGTTTCTATTCCGAGCCTCTCTATCTTTTGCACGTCCTCGCCGATTCGATACGCGCCAAAGGCATCGATACGCTCAATGCCAAGATTGAATTAGATACGACTTATTTTTCAGGCCCGCGCAAACCCGAGCATTGGCGTTCTAATTACTTCAATTCTTGGTACGGAGCGGAAATAGCACCATTTGCATTTAACGATAATTGCGCCCTCGTCCTTCTCTCTCCCGGAGAAAAGCCCGGAGACCCGGCAATCATCTCCATCGAGCCCGATGTAGGATACGTACAAATCAAAAACACCCTCCAAACGATTGCAGGAAAAAAAAGAAGCTGGAAATACGCTCTCGACCCGGAACTTCCCATTATTACTTTGTCTGGAAATATCGGCGACAAAACCTCAGGCACGCTTGTCATTCCCGTAAGAAACCCAAACCGCTACTTTGAAGCGGCCTTCAAAAAAGCATTGGCAGACCAAGGCCTCGTTTTTATTGAAAACAAGCACGCACAAAGCGGAATCGAAATCTATTCCGCCGAAGTTTCCGGGGCCCCCGTTTTAAGCATCTTGGACGAAATCAACCAAAGAAGCCAAAATCTACACGCGGAAATGCTGTTTAGGGATATGGCAGCAAAAAAATACCGAGAAGGGAGCACGGAGAACGGAATTAGAGCCGATAAAGACTTCCTACAAAAAATGGATCTGAATCCAAATGATTTCAAGCCCTACGATGGCTGCGGGCTTTCTCCTTTGAACAAAGTAAAACCCAGAGCGGAAACGGAACTTCTCGCAAAAATGGCCCGGAGTGCAAAAGGGCCTTATTACATCGAAAGCTTTGCAAGCCCGGGAATCGGCAGCGGAGGCAAGCGGATGCCGACACTCGAATTTCCCTGGAAGGTCCGGTTCAAAACGGGCTACATTGCAAATACGCACGCGCTCGTCGGCTACATCTACACAATAGATGACGATACGCTCGCTATAGCAACTTATCTCAACAATACAGGCAACATTCCCGATCACAAAAGCAAAGAGCTTCTCGATTCCGTTTGGGAGCGCACGGCTAGAGCCGCAAACGACCATTACGCCACACTCATCAAGATGAAAAGTCTTTATATCCAAGGAACATCCGTCAACGGGCTCTCCAACCGGCTCAAATACTTCTCCGGACTTTTTCTCGACACCCCCTATCTCATAGGCCCGACGGGCGAGAGCTATGTGGATACAACTGAAGCGAAGCCGCTCATCAATACGGACTCCGTAGACTGCGTCACCTTTATAGAACACGTGCTGGCCCTTGCCAAGAGTACCAATGAAGACAACATTTTTAGCACGCTGATGAAAATTCGCTATTTTGACGGTAAAATCAGTTACAGAACCCGAAAGCATTACTTTGTAGAAGACTGGCTCGGCGAAGGAAAACTCGCAAAGGCGCTGTCTCTCCCCGGAGATACGACAATCGTAAGGCACATCCCCAAAAATGATTTTTTCAAAGCCAAAAACATTTCATACGGCAAACCCGACCCGGATCTCTATTTGCGCTACCTGCCCCTGAATAAAGCGATCGACTTTGCCAAAACCCCTTGGCAAGGAGAAAGTACAGTCCGCGGAGTTGCCTTTGTGAGCGCAAATTCTACAATTGATGCATTCCACACCGGTTTCCTCATTCTAGACAAAGGCAAAAAACCTTTGCTAAGACACGCTTCCCAAACTGCTAAGAAAGTCACCGACAGGGATTTTGAAGACTACCTCAATTCTTGGGTAGGTACAGGAAAGGTTCCGGGAATAGTCCTGTTTGAATTTTTGGAATAAGGGCACCTCTAAAAACTCAATTTTCATGAAGAGAAGCCGGTTCCCTTCAGGGAACATCAGGATTCGAAGAGCCGGACTCTAGGCCGGGCCCGTAGGGGGGAGGATGGAACATCGTGACACCGCAACAATTTAGCAATAACACTGCGCGCTGGTGGACTAAAGTAC
>JALNVO010000044.1 GCA_023231365.1 Fibrobacteraceae bacterium
GCGCTTACATTGCCGAGGTTTCCCCCAGGGATGATAACCACGTCCGGTACTCTCCAGCCGAGTTCCTGGCAGATTTCGGGGCTGATCGTTTTTTGGCCTTCTACGCGGAGGCTGTTCATGGAGTTTGCCAAATAGATGCGGTTGTCTGCGGTCACTTGTTGTACGATTTTCATGCAACCGTCGAAGTCTGTGTCGAGTGCGAGAACAATGCTTCCATTGCTGATCGGTTGGATCAGCTGGGCTATGCTGGTCTTTCCCTTGGGAAGGAATACGATGCTTGGAATTCCGGCTTTCGCTGTGTATGCGGAAAGAGCCGCAGAAGTATCGCCGGTGGAAGCGCAGGCAACGGCATCGATCTGCTTTCCCCGCTTGATCATAGAATTTACTTGACTTACGAGGACCGTCATACCGAGATCTTTAAAGCTTCCCGTATGTGAATTTCCGCAGAGTTTTACCCAGAGTTTGCGGAGGCCCAGTTCCTTGGCTAGCGCGCCCGCGTCAAAAAGCGGACTCCAGCCTTCGCGGAGTGTTATGATGTCTTCTTCCGGAATTTCCGGGAGAACCATCTCCCGCTTGCTCCAGACGCCGCTCATATCGGATGGCTTGAAGCTCATGCGTCGCTCAGCGAAGATTTTTTTCCACTCGCTAGGAGTACGCTGTGCGAGAGCTTCGCTATCGTGCAGGACTTCCAAAAGGCTGTTGTCTACTTTGCTCCGGTAAATGATTTCGTCGAGCGGGTAGGTGTCCTGTCCGTTGATATTCTTGAAACAGGCGTGGAAAGGCTTCATAAGATGACCTCTTAAAGTTTTTACGGGCGAAATTTAGAAATCTACGGGGAAAAGACTTTGTATATTTGCAGTTGAAGTTTCCCTTTTTCGGAGTTTCTGTGAAGAAAGTCTGCTTATTTCTGCTTTTTGCCGTGCTGCCGCCCCTGGCGCTCGTTTCATGCCTGTTTGATTCTTCGGGCGATTCGCTCGTGTCTTGGCTGGATGACCAAGGATTTCCCTCCAACTATGCAGTGCAGACTGTCGATATTGACAGCATCTACCTTTCTTCATACGAAGTCGGCTTTGACAGCACTCCCCGGAAGCAGCTTTATCAAGGAGTGCTTGGTACTGTTTCTGGAATGAAACATGATCTTGTTTTTGACTTTTGTTTTAGGGACAAGAGTTTCTTTGCCAAGTTCGATGCCGATAGTGCAAAAGATTTTAGGGCTGCATTTCTTGCCCTTTACCCGGATTCCGGCTTTTATGCTCAAGCAGGACTGGGCGATTCTCTTCCGATAGAAGAGGCCTTGACGGTAAAGGTTTCTTGGGCTTTGGATACGGGTGCCGGGAGCGCCTATCTCGATAGCGTCGGCGATATAAAAGATTCCGTCTGGCTTGCCGGACTTCGTCAATTGAAATATGCAGCTACCGTAGATACTGTTATGAAAATTAACATCACCGATCTGGATTCCGCCCTTCGCCTGGACTTGCCGGATACGCTTGTGCAAGCCTTGTCCAAGGTCCGCGATGCCGCGCATTTGCAACTCAGACTTTCGGCTCCGGACTCGAAGCGACTTTATCGTTTTTATGGCCCATCTTCGGATATCACTCCATTTATGCGCGTGAAGGCTTACACCAAGACTGTCGTAAGCAATGGCGACGCATCCACTTCGGATACTTATAAGAATATTTGGCCGTTCCGTATGGCAATTGTGAGCACGAATATGGAGACTTGCTCGGATTGTGTTGTTTTACATGGAGGGGTGCTCGAATCTCTCTTGGTGGATATTCCGACAACGCGCATTCTTTCTGCTCTTGAAAACTTGTATGGCGATTCCTTTCCCTATACGGAAGGGGACAGCATGGATGTACGTCAGGCAGTCGTTCTCGCCCGTCTGACTATGCCCCGCAGTTCTTCTACGGACGGTTCCGAACTTGGATTCCCTGTGCAAGTTGTTACTGCGAGTTTTGTCGATAGCAACGGCAAGGATGTGGAATCGGGTGAAAGCTATAAACTCAACAAGGATTACATCCTTGAAAAGGGACATCCGAACATCGTGTTTTTCGGAGGTGATTCCCTGTCTCTGCAGATTACGGACGGCCTCCGCTCCTATATCAACCGTGCAGCAACCGGGGCTAAGCTACGGGTTGTTCTCCGTTTGGGTTATTCAATGCTTGCTCCATACGATACTTTGTACTATGATCATGCCGGCGACGACGATGATGATGATTCTGTGCATATATTCATGGATTATCTTACGTATTCCCGCTTTGACTTTACCCATTATATTGACAAGAAAATGCACCTCAAACTCTGGCTTGCTACTAAGCGGGGAGATGACGAATGATCCGCAAAAGCCTTTTTTCCGTTCTTTTATTTGTGATCGCAGCTAATTCGGCGTCTTTAATTGGATTGGATGCTCTTGGAAAGTCGACTGATGGCGCAAGTTCGGTGACTTTAGGGCGTGGCTATTCCGGTGGAGCGAAGACTGGTGATGGCTATGTTCAATGGAATCCATCGAATTTGGCGTTTGAAGAAAAAGTCTCATTTACGGCGAATCTTTCTTACGAGGGGGTCGTTGCAAGTAAGCATGGCAATTCTTATTCTACGTATTCTTTTGACGTTCCGTCCATCTTTCTCATATTTCCGATGAAAAGTTTCGGCACTTTTTCTTTGGGGATCATTGAGCAATACACGTCGAATATGAACGAGGAAGTGAGCGATTCTTCCAAGACGAGTCTTGCGGATATTGAATATCAGGGTAGTGTCTTTGAACTTACGCCGTCTTATGCTCTCCGCCTTCCTTTTTTCAACAAAATTTCTCTTGGCGTGACCGCGCATTTTGTGATGGGCGGAAATTCTCGGGAACTTACCCTCGGTGCGGACAATAGTCAGGTGGCTGATGAAGATGCATGGGCGACGAATAGTTCCAAACTTACCGATGCGGTGGATGGTACTTGGAAAATCAAGGATCATCCAGCTTATTATACCGCCTCTGCTTTTTATAAAGGCCGCAGGGCCTCGTATTACTTCTCTTATACGATGGCGCATACGCTTAAAAATGAGCTCAAGTACAATTTGCAGTTCAGCCAACTGGATACCCTCGTTCCGACAACTACTTCACGTTGTATAGATGTGCCGACGACATTTGCTACAGGCGTTTCCTATAATTTCAAGAAGCGCCATAATATTATGGCTGATTTTATGTTCCGCGGGTGGGATAGCAATATAGAGAATATCGCAGGATCTTGGAATTTGTCGGATACGACTTATACGCAGAACGAATTTGTCGCGGCAATTGGCTATGAACGCGATGGAGATGATGCTTTCTATAACAAATTCTTACAAAGAGTGGATTATAGGCTTGGAGCTTGGGTAAGAAATTGGTACATTTCTAATGTGACGGAATACGGTGTCGGAATCGGCGCCGGAATTCCTCTAGGAATGCGCGGTACTAAGGTGGATGTGGCCATCCAAGGCGGTGTCCGGAATGCAGACAGTGAATCCGTATGGAACGAAAAGTTCTTAGGGATAACCATCGGCCTTACCGGAGTCGGCAATTGGGGCAATAACCCGAAGAAGGTACACTAAGTCCGCGATTTAAGGAGTTGTTATGAGTATTTTGAAAAAGAAGCCTGCAGCTAAGTCCAATATAACCTCTTCTATGAAGAAGACCGTAAAGAACGTTGTCAAGAAAGTGGAAAAGGTCATCGCCAAACGGAAGTCCGCTGTTGAAAAAATGGAGAAAAAATTGGAAAAGAAATCCTCTTCTTCTGCGAAGAAAAATGTGGCTAAGATTGAAGCTAAGCCTCTCGCAAAGTCCATACTCAAGGCATCTTCCAAGTTGTCATTGAAAAAAAACGAACTGAAAGGAGATGATCTTAAATCTTTCGGGTTGAAAACTGTAAAGAAGGATGCTGCTAAAAATAAACCCGCAAAAAAAGTCGCAGTCAAAGCAAAAAAAGCAGAGAAAGCAGAGAAAGCAGAGAAAGAAACGGTAAAGAATCTTGTTGCTGAAAAGATTCCGTTTAGGAATCCAGAAACAGTACAGTCTCCGTTTTCTGCGGAATACCTTGTACTGATGCAGCGCGATCCGAACTTTCTCCACGCTTTTTGGGATGTAAAAACAGAACGTGTCAAAGAAGCTCTCGTTGGCGGAGATAAGCTAGTACTTCGTTTGTACGATGTTTCTACGGATTTGACAGTTCTGAGAAACAAGAACCGCAAATTCCGCGATATTGAAATTCCTGCCGATGCCAAAAGCTGGTATGTGCAGAACCGCGGGGCTGTTTCTTGTGCGGCGAGCATTGGCTCTGTGAATGCACAGGGTGCGTTTGTCCCTCTTGTGGAAGCTCCGGCTATGCAGGTCTTCAGTTTTGAAGGAGTTAAGCCTTCTGCAGACAACGTTTTCTTCAAAGCTTCTTTGGGAACAGCGGGCATTGGCGGCTTCGGCAGCTCGGGCCTTTCTAGTCCAACAATTGCTTCTTGGCTCGAGCGTTTGGCGAGTTCCTCGGAGTCTTTTTTCTCTGGAGCTCTTTCGAGTTCCGCGTTTTCCAGTGGCTCTCTTTTGCAGTCGCCGGTCGATACGATCAATTATGGAAAGGATTTTTTCCTTTGGGTTAAGACACGTCTCATCGTTTATGGCGGCACTCGTCCAGATGCGCATTTGCAGGTGCGCGGCGAACCGTTCCCGCTTAATTCGGATGGAACGTTCTCTTTTGAACAGGATCTTCCGGATTCTACTCAGGTTATTCCGGTCTTTGCTACGGACAAGGATGGCGATTTCCCAACGACCATTGTTCCTATTGTTGTCAAACGCACGGAATAACAAGGTTGATATATTTTGAATCCGAATCGTAAGGGCCAGCTTTACCTTTTTTTGCACGCACATTTGCCGTTTGTGCGCAATCCGCAGTGCGACCGGTTTTTAGAAGAAAATTGGCTGTTTGAAGCTCTTACGGAAACTTATATCCCGCTAGTGCAAGTGATGTCCCGCTTGGCGGAAAAGGGAATGCCCGGTGTGCTTAATTTGAGCGTTTCACCGACGCTTCTCGCCATGCTTTCGGATGAGCTTCTCCTTTCGCGCTATTCCTTGCATCTGACAAAGCTTCTCGAACTTTCCGAAAAAGAAATGAAGCGTTTGTCCAATGATCCAGAACGCTTGGATGTGGCGTGTTTCTATCACAACCGCTTGGTGGAACTTATTGAGATGTGGGAGCATCGCCTGCGCCGTGATATTATTTCGGAGTTTGCTTCGTTAGAACGCCGTGGAAAGCTTTCGCTTCTCACTTGTGTAGGCACGCATCCGTTTTTGCCAGCGTATCAAGCCGAACCGGATTCCATCCGTTTTCAGCTGAAGCTTACGGTGCACTCTTTTAGGGAATTTTTTGGAAAGGACCCAAAGGGTGTATGGCTTCCAGAATGCGGTTATTTCAACGGGCTTGACGCGATCCTCGCCGAACAGAATATAAAGTATTTTTTCTTGGAAACTCATGGGGCCCTTCTCGCGGCTCCTCCTCCTAAGTATGGCGTATTTGCACCATTTAAAACTCCTGCTGGGTTACTTTGTATGGGACGCGAACAATCCAGTTCAGTGGAAGTGTGGAGCCGCAACAGAGGTTATCCGGGACATCCGGATTATCGGGAATTCTATAAGGATGTATCGAAGGAACTCGACCGCAATTATCTTGGAAATTATTTCTTTTCTGGCGATTCTCCGATAGATTCGGGATTTAAATATTATCGCATTACGGGCGGTGAACAAAAGGAACTCTATCATCCGTGGCAGGCGATGAATCTTGCTCGCGAACATGCGCGTCTCTTTGTTTCTAACCGCGAATCGACGATGGCTGCGCTTGCTCCAGAAATGGAGTCTCATTTGCCTTGCATTCTTTGCCCTTATGATGCGGAACTCTTCGGTCATTGGTGGTATGAAGGTCCGCAATTTATTGAGTCTGTCTTTGAACGCGTGGCCATCTCTAAGATTCTGGAACTCGGTTCGGTTAATGCTTTGAAACTCGATCCCGGTGATACGGAAATTCACAATCCGGTGTTTTCTTCTTGGGGTGAGAATGGTTTTGCTTCTGTGTGGGTAAATCCGCAAGTAGAATACATTTATCCGATGTTTTTTAAGATGCTTGCGATTATGAAGGAATGCCGCAAGGTTAAGAACCTTTCAAAAATTCAAAAGCGCGTGCTTTGCCAGATGTATCGTGAACTCGCTTTGTTTCAGGCTTCGGATTGGGCGTTTATGATTCACAATAATTCGGCGGCAGACTATGCGCGTTTTCGTTTGCGGGAACACGAAAACAGCTTTATGCAACTTTATGCGTTGTTTCTAGGCGAGTCCGATAGAGAATCCATTTTGAAAATGTTGGAAGAAAAGGATAATATTTTCCCTTGGATTGAAAAGATTATTTAATCTAAATGAATCGAAAGATTCATTTTTACATATAGAAAACGCCTTTCGAAGAGTCTGCTTTTTTGCTTTACCGAGCACCTCTTTTTCGGTGGTTAATCCTTAAAAAATATTCTGGTTGTAGTTTGTAGAAAGAGGGAATAAAATGGGATTTATCTATTGGAGCCTAGACTAAAACAGGCTAAAACTAAAGTGAAATGGCGAGAGGTAGAAACATAAAGTGCCTAAAATCGCCTAAATTAAAAGTCATTGTTATGTTTACTTGAGAATGACCGCGATTCTGTGGAGAACCCTTAATGGCGTTATCGAAGCCTTCTGCATCCGCTACGGATTTCTGACTCGAATGCTTTTTGACATTTTGAGTAATGACGGTTTCAAAAGCCGACTATAACGGCAAAGCAAGCTTCGGCTCTTTTCCGCTCAGAAGAGAAAAGTTCACTCTGGCGATGTGCCACCGCTGTAGAGTCGCGTTGTTCCATCCTTATCCTTGCAGGGCTGCAAATTAGTTTGCACGGCCTGAATTGTTCCTCAGAGGGCTTTTTCCCAAGAAAGTTTTTTAGAGCCTTCCCTGTGAGAAAAAGCATCGAAAAGAAGGCTTTTCCAAGATGGATAAAAAAACAAAAAGACATCCATAAAGGATGTCTTCTATTTTAAGCGGGAAAAGGGACTCGGACCCTCGACCCCGACCTTGGCAAGGTCGTGCTCTACCAACTGAGCTATTCCCGCGGGGTGAGCCAATTATAAATAATCTATCTTTATCTGTCAAGGGAAAAGTCGAGAGAAAATACAAAAATTTCTTTTTTCTTTCCTTTCAATTCAAAAGCCCCTTTTGGTTTGGGGTTATAGATTTCCGTTCCTTTAAGTTCTGTGAGGAGATCTCCTGAAATTAAAAATTCTTCACCCACTTGCGTGCACAGATCTTGAAGGCGGGCGGTTGTGTTGAGTGCGTCGCCGTGGTAGGCCATTTCGCTTTGGAAGTTTCCGACTTCGGTCATAATGACTTTTCCAGAATGAGCTGCTCCTTTGAATGTGGGATACGTCCCGTATTCCCGCTCGAAGCGTGCGCGGGTCCCTGCAAAACACTTCTTCAAATCTTCAAAGCAAAGCAGCGGTCTCGGTTTTTTTTTGCAAGCGGAAAGCGGCCAAGTGAGGAAAACCCCATCTCCGGCAATTTGGTAGATCTCTCCTTGGTTCTCTTCACAACAATTGGAAAGCAGATGGTAGTAGTCCTTGAGAAAATTGCTGTATTGGACGTGACCGAGGCTTTCTGCGAGTTGTGTAGAATGCCTCAAATCCACAAACATAAAAACAAGTTCTACTTCTGTCGGTTTTTGATACTTGCCGAGGAATGTATTAATGAAAACTCTTGTCCCGAATTTCTTGTGCACGGAGCGGATAAAGGTAATGATGAAGCCTGCACAAATACAATAAATACAGAAAGCCCGAATTTGAGGTGTTGCAAAGGCAGCTTTCAATTGGGTTAAACTATTTTCGTCGATGAGGTAACCATCTTCGTACCAATTCTCGACGAATATGCAAAGGGAAATATTAATTACGGTTGTAGAGGTGAAGTACCAGAAGCGGATGAGGCAGGATGCCCATATTGGGCGGTGATCTTTGTCGTCTTGCAGAATAATTACGTCATAGATACCATGTGAAAGTCCTACTAGAAGAGAAAATTGAAGAGCTGTCAAATAAGAGACGGGGTCAAGAAATGATGGGGTTCCGTAAGTATGCAGGAGGACGAACAGAAAACAAAAAACGATCCAGCTAATGAGGTAAAAACAGATAGACTTGAGCTTTCTTTTATTAATTCTTGACATTTAATGGGCCCCCTGGATAAGTCAGTGTAGAAAAAGCGGCAAGCTCCAGAGCATCAGGGCGATGAAGATTTCTTTGTAGGATTCTCCGAAAAGAATTGTAGAGGCTAGCACGAGTACAATGGCGGACAAACCAAAAAAGATAAGCGATGAAAGCTTTTTTTTGAGAAAGGCTTTAATGTCAAATGGTTTCCGCACCGGGATAATATATATTCCTCTTTGATGAATGGTATTTATATCCACGTTCCTTTTTGTGTCAAAATATGTGATTATTGCGATTTTTCGGCTTTGGCGGCTCCGGTTAGGATGTACGGAGAATATGTGGATCTTCTTTTGCAGGAGGCAAAACTCCGGTTTGAAAAATGTAAAAAATTTATTTCATCCTTGAATACGGCTTATTTTGGAGGTGGTACGCCATCGCTCCTTCCAGAAAAGGAGCTTTTAAGGCTTGTGGATGGATTGACTTCGCTAGGGGTTCATTTCGAGCAATTAAAAGAGGTTTCTCTTGAGTGCAATCCGGATTCAGTGAGTTTGTCCGTGCTTGAAAATGCCGCGTCTTTGGGTGTGAACCGCTTTAGCTTGGGAATCCAAACATTTGATGACCGTCTTTTGAAGAATATCGGGCGTCGGCAAACGGCTGCTTTGGGCCGTGAATCCTTGTTCCGGTTGAACGAGTTTGCTCAAAAACGTTGCTTCCGGGTGAGTGCAGACTTGATATTTCAATTGCCCGGGCAGACATTGGAATCGTTCCTTTCGGACGTGCGGGAACTCGCTAAAACGGGAATTGGGCACGTAAGTTTTTACGGTCTTACCGTTTCTCCGAATTCAGTCCTTGCGACACATCTTAAAAGGGGCCTTTTTACGCTCCCGGAAGATCTCTATGCCGATATGTATGATGGTGGAGTTGAAATTCTCAAGGAATTCGGCTTGGAACGCTATGAAGTATCCAATTTTGCGCGAAAGGGCGAGGAAAGTCTGCACAACCTCAATTATTGGAAGCGGGGAGAATATTTGGGACTTGGCCCTGGAGCACACAGTTTTCAGGGAAATGTCCGGACTGCGGCTCCTTACCGGTATTCCGATTGGAGAAATTGGGTGAAGAGAGGATGTCCTGATGAGGACCTTTTGAAAGATATTTTGGGAAGGAAGGAGCGGATTGAAGAATTTATTTGGCTTTCTCTCCGCACAAGCAATGGCTTGGATTTGACTGAACTTTTAAAAAAAGAATCCTTTTTGATTCCAGAAAATAAAATTTGCTCCTGGGTTGACCGGAATTTTCTTGCAAGGGAAGGTTCCCGGATATTTCTTGTGGGACAGGGTTGGACGATGATGGATGCTGTTGTCGAAGATTTTTTGCCGTAAAGAGGGATTTCTCTTTTCTGGTATATTCCAACTCGGGGTATCAAAAGAGGATGCAATCTCGGGATTTAGGGTACCTCTAAAAATTCATTTTTATGAAATTGTCAATAATACATCACAATAGTTCGTCACTCAAAGATGGCCAATACCGCCAGTATTGGCCACTTTTCTTTCCTGCTCTTGCTCGGTTCTTGACAATTTCACTTCACCAAAGCAATTTTTAGAGGTACCCTTTACTTAATTTCTTTGTTCTTTTTTGTGTCTTTTTTTGTCTTTTTTGAGTTATTTTTGTGTAATAAAAGCGTTTGGGTTTTGTGCTTTTTTATGAGGATTCTTGAATGATGGATCAGCTGCTGAAATTTGCGGTTATAAAGACCTTTTTAGGTGTCCTGCTTTTTGCAGTGGCCGCTTTTTCCGCTGCGGATATGCATTGCGCGGATTCGACGAAAACCTGTTTTTATCCAGTAGGTACGGTCAAGTTTCCTACATTATGGGTAGTTTCTGAAGGTTCTCTCAACAGTTCTGCAAATGCTATCAAGGGCGCAAAATTTTATGCGTATTTCCCTAATGATACACTAATTATCAATCCTTGTACGGACGCCGGTGATTGCAAAAAGGATTCTGTTTTACAGAGCCCAGCGGCAGTGACGGCTTCGGACTCTACCGGATTAGTTTATCTGCGAGCTCATTCTGTGTATCCTGTTACAAGAGCTCCAATGGGGACAATGACTGATGCAGAAGCGACTCCGACCGTATTCCGGTATTACACCTTTTATCTTCCAGAGCTTCAGTTTTTTTATCTGCAAGGGAGCGACACTGTATTTGTCGATGAATCAACGCTCCTCTCTTTGCCCGTGGATTCTTCTTTAACTGTTTATGTGGAAGCTGTCGTTCCAAAGGGACCTCTTGCGGGTGAAAAGGATTCGCTTATTACAAAGACTTTTTATTTTTCGACCCCGGCAGGTTCTGATAAATTACAATTCTATACTCTGGGTGGAGATACGACTTCGCGTGTGGATGTAGAAAAAGGAATAGGGAGCTTTGTCATCAAGGCTTCTTCTGCTGTTTCTGGGGCGACGTTCTCGCTTGGCGGTTTTCCCGATCCGGCAAATACTTCTTCGTTTATGGTAAACGAAACGTTCCCCGGTAAGTTGAACTTTGAAAATCCAGATCTTCCTTCCCTCGATAGTGCATTTATCTATGATGCAAATGGCGACGGCGTGGGCGATAGCATTATCGCTTATTTCTCGGGCAAGACCGATTCTGCTTCTGTTAAGTGGGACAGCATTTTTTATAGCTGGCCGAATGGAGAATCTTTTAAGCAGTATACCGGTGATTACGAGCGTTCTTCAAAGGGTGATGTGATGCAGCTTTTGGATGTGAAAACATCTGCACCGGAAGATTCCGGCGAGGGCGATCTCAAGGTGTATGTGACTTCTTCGCTCAGTTCTGCGACTTCTGCCTTGACCTGTGATATTGAAGATCGCATCGGTCCTGTGATTGAAAAAGCGACGCTTATCGCTGGAGTCAATGGAGCGAAGGATACTCTGGTTATTGCGTTCAATAAAGATATAGATACTTCTCTTACGAGTGGGAAAATTTTTGAACTTTCTAATGGCGATAAAATTTATGTGAAGGCCATTTCCAAGGATGGAGATACTTGGACGTTCGTTGCGGATTCCGGAGCTGTTTCTGTGGGAGATTCCCTTTCCATTGTGGTAGGGCTTGGCGATAGCGGTGTTGTAACTGCAGACGGAAACGAACCTTCCTTCAATTTACCTGCTGTTGTTACTAATTCGGGCCGAGTCTATCTTTCCAATGAGAATAACGGCTTTTATGATAGAGACGCTGATGGCCGTATGGATTGGGTGACTGTGGGCTTTGAAAATGCGATTACCGAAGAGGATCTTGAAAATTTAGATCTCCATTTCTATTGGCTGGATTCTACAGGGAATGTGCTGGATATCGTTCCCGAGGCAAAAAATTTGGTCCTTTCTGAGGATGGGACGATCGTTTCTTATGTGCTTTCCGATAAATGGGAATCTCAGGTGAAGGAAAATTTAACTTCGATAGATAACGAGGATTATGGTTATGCAGCACTTGTCGGTATTTCCGTCATCAATGGCGATACGACTAAGACGGATGTGCAGTATTTGGAAATGAATGACCGCATGGCTCCTGTGATTTCGTCCACCTTCCTCTCTCCAGAATCGGAAAACTCGGAATTTCCGGACCGCTTGGTTGTCGCATTCTCTGAAAGCATTGATACAACGGCAATTGCCGAAGCTAATTTCATTGGCTTTGTAATAGATGGCGATACGACGTATTTTGATTTTTCATACGTTGTTTGGAGCGATGATTTGACAAAGCTTACTTTGTTCCTTGCGGATGATGATGATTTGCTCTCCCGTGCGAATCCGAATGATTCTCTCTTTATTCTGCCTTCTGCTATTTCGGATACGTCGGGAAATAAAGTGGCGAGTAATTCTCAGCTTGTCGAAATTGAAGGCGATCCGCGTGTTGTGATGGAAACATCTTCGTTTATCGGGCTTGACCGTGTAGCCCTAGCCTCTGATGGGGCTTCTTTTACGGAGCGATTCTTCCCTGCGGGAACATCCGTAAAAAATGAAATGGGGAAGTCTCTGGGTGTAATGCTCGATATTGCTTTTGCGACAATTTTTGATGATTCTACGGGCGAGTCCCTTGATCTGAATAAGGTCGGCCTCGATTGGGAAATGTTTGTGTACACGAACCTCGGTGCATACGTGGCGAGTTCGCATGGAGAGATCAAGTGCGATGATGTCGATTTCGGCGGCAATTGCTTTGAAAATCCGAAGCGCTTGTATTTGCGCTGGAATTTGCGCGCGGAAAGCGGGCGCAAGGCGGGCATTGGCGTGTATATAGCAAAATTCCGTTTGAAAGTACACGGAGAGAAAGAGTCTTATAAATTTGACAAGATTTTTAAATGGGGTGTCCACGGTGGCAAGGGTGGCCTTGCGCTTGACGATTAACCCTGGAGGATACGATCATGAAAACACAGAACGCATTTCTTTTTGCCTTTGGGCTTTTAGGCCTTTTTGCGACAGAAGCCTTTGCGGCTGATGTCGTTATCAATACGCCTTATAACCCGGCGACCGGCATCTGGATTCAGCAGGTGGGTGATTTGTATCCTTCGGCGAGTACGAATGCTACCGTCTATTATACGCGCTATAGCGGCGGAACGGGCGTAAAGGGCGTGGATTATTATTACGATGGCGATGGTTATCTAAAGCTCAGTAATAAGGACTCTATTTGTGCAACGCCTGGCGCGGATGGAGTAGTGCATCATCCAGATGGAGATCTTCTTATCGGCGGTCAAGGCAACAATGCTATCTACAAGGTAAACAAGAGTTCTAAAAACATTGTCCGCACCGCGTCTGCAAATGCGAGCTCCTCTACATATCACTTGATGATGAATCCTGATAATTCGGTTCTTTGGTCAGCGGGAATTCCGGGTAATCTTGTCCGCTATTCAGCGTCGACGGATGCTTCCGTCAGTAATTTGGGCGCGGGAACGAAAGTAACGATTTCGGGAAGTACGAACAATATTACGACACTTCTCTGGGATGGTACAGGGAAGGCTTTTTATACGCGTTCGAGCAATTTGGGCACAATTTCTAGGACTTCCAGCTATAATGCTCAATTTGGTGAAATTGTAGATACGACCTGTTCTGTAGTGGAAAAACCTTGCCAAGCGATTCATATTACGGGACTTAAGACAAAAACACTGATCGATTCCTTGAAAGGTGCGCATGGTGCAAGCTATGATGAATATTCCGGTACGCTTCTGTTGTTCGGTGATTCTCATATTGTGCAAATAGACCCCTCCACAAAAAAAGTAGTAGCTGATGTGGATTTGCGCAAATATATGTTCCCGGATAGTTTGATGACAGGAAGCTATTCTGCAAATAGCGCTGAGTCGGTAGGATATGCTATTTCTGGGACAGCGGAAGTGCGCTGGTTGCTTGATCAAGGAACTGCGGATGGCAAGGGACATATTTTTGTGGCGAGCAATTCTGGCCACTTGATATTCCTCGATTATACGTCCAATGTGAACAAGCGCATAGACAATAACATTTTGATTCACGTTCAATGGATTGATAATTATTTGGATGACCTCGCTCCTCTTTCGGGTGCAGGTGCTCCGCGTACGTCTGCTACAACCAGTGATGGTACGATTATTTCCTCCAGTTCGCGGAGTTCTTCAAGCGTGAGCGTATATGTAGAATCGAGTTCCAGCGCAAAGTCTTCTTCGAGCATCTCTAGCTCAAGTGTCAGCGGCGGTTCTGGATCTTCTTCTTCGATTGCAAGTTCGAGCGGCACTGTGAATTCTTCGGGCAGCACGGGCACGAGTTCGGGCGGCACTGTGAATTCTTCGGGCAGCACGGGCACGAGTTCGAGCGGCACTGTGAATTCTTCGGGCAGCACGGGCACGAGTTCGGGCGGCACTGTGAATTCTTCGGGCAGCACGGGCACGAGTTCGGGCGGCAC